>CALXUC010000004.1 GCA_944391575.1 uncultured Clostridia bacterium
ATTTTCAATTTTCACATCACTCATTTAAAAAATTTGAAAAAATTTAAAAAAATTCACACACCGGACTTGACAGGATCTAAAAAAAGGAGTAAAAAATAGACTTACTTATTTTACAATAAGAAGTCTATTTTTCCTTTTCACATAATTATCACTTAAATTATTATTAAAAATTATAGTTACAATTCATAGCTTTTTTATAAACCATATTAAAGTACTTATATATTAATATTTTGCAATCAAAGACCCGGATTGTTAATCCCTAGCTATGTTTTTGATAAAAAATATTAATATATAAGTACTAATGATATTTATTTAGCTATGAATTGTAACTAAAAATCAAAAAAATTATAAAAATTTACAAAAAAGTATTGATTTTTTTATAAAAGTGTGGTAGCATTGAATAAAGTGGTAAAAAGTGGAGCAAAGTGGTAAGGAATGAAAAGAGGTGAAACCATTATGTTAATAGGCGAATATGAACATTCAATAGATTCAAAAGGTCGTCTAAGTATGCCAGCCAAACTTAAAGCTGATATAGGAGAAAAATTTGTAGTAACAAAAGGACTAGAAGGCTGTTTATTTGTATACTCATTAACAGAATGGCAAAACTTTGAAGAAAAATTAAGAGCTTTTCCACTAACAAACAAAAATGCTAGAACACTTACAAGATTCTTCTTAGCAGGTGCAACAGAATGTGAGATAGACAAGCAAGGCAGATTTCTAATAGCATCTAATTTAAGGGAATATGCAAACTTGGAAAAAGAAGTAGTAATAATAGGTGTTTTAGGAAGACTAGAAATATGGGACAAGAAGAAATGGGAAGAATACAATGAAAAAGAAAATAACTCTGTAGAAGAAATAGCAGAAAGTTTAGCAGAATTAGGAATATAGTTAAAACAAATTAGCGTGTACCCGTGTTATGCACGGTTCACATATATAACTAAAGAGGCTATAGAAAACAAAAGAATGTACAAATGACTTATTTTAAATAAACACGAGATTTGGTAAACATAGGTGAACACGAGATTTTAAATAACAAAAGTTTTATTAAGATATGTAAGATAAGTGATTTTTAAGAACAAGGGTAATCTAAAGATGTTTTCTAAGTACAAAAGCGATTAATTAAATACAAATGACTTATATAAGTTAGAGGCAGTAGTAAATTATTGCCTCTTTTTATCTTATTATCTAGGAGGAATATCTTTGGAGTTTAAACATATACCAGTATTATTAAATGAATGTATAGAAGGATTAAATATAAAACCTGATGGTATATATGTAGATGGAACTTTAGGAGGAGCAGGGCATAGTAAAGAAATATTAAAACATTTATCAAAAGAAGGGAAATTAATAGGAATCGATAGAGATCTAACAGCATTAAAAGCAGCAAAAGAAAACTTAAAAGATTTCTCAAACGTTATATATGTACACAATAATCATGATAACATAAAAGAAGTGTTAGAAAGCTTAAAAATAGAAAAAGTAGATGGAATTTTATTAGACTTAGGAATTTCATCGTATCAAATAGATGAAGAAACAAGAGGATTTAGTTATACAAAAGACAGTAAACTAGATATGCGTATGGATGAAACACAAGAATTTTCAGCATATGATGTAGTTAATTTTTATCCAGAAGAAAAATTAGCAAACATTATATATGAATATGGAGAGGAAAAATTTTCAAGAAAAATAGCTCAAAAAATATGTGAGTATAGAAAAAGTAAAAAGATAGAAACAACTAATGAATTAGTTGATATAATAAAACAAGTGGTGCCATTTAACAAAGCAAATGGTCATCCAGCTAAAAGAACATTTCAAGCAATAAGAATAGAAGTAAACAATGAATTAAAGCCATTATACAACACAGTAATAGATTCGATAAATTCATTAAAAGAAGGCGGAAGATTATGTATCATAACATTTCATTCGTTAGAAGATAGAATTGTTAAAAACGCTTATAATGATTGCGTTGGGAAATGTACATGTCCACCGGGAATACCATATTGTATATGTGGTAGCAAAAAATTAGGAAATATAATTACCAAAAAACCAATATTACCAACTGAAGAAGAAATAAAAAACAATTCAAGAAGCGCAAGCGCTAAATTAAGAATATTTGAAAAAAATAATTTGTAAAGGAGAGTGAAAAAATTTAATGGCTACAGGTAGCAAAGCGTTTTATCAATATGGGACAAGTCCTAGAAAACTAGAACCTGAATACGAACCAAATAAGAAAAAACATAAAAAAAACGTAAATAAAGAAAAAAATAAAACGCAATTAAAAAAATCAAATTTACAAATTAAAAGAGAAAAAGAATTAGCAGAAAGAAAAAAGAAAAGAAAAATAATAGTATATATGGCGATAATATTCGCAGCATTTTTCGTAATAACATATAGAAATAGCCAAATAGATGAAAGCTTTATGCAAGTAAAAAGTATGCAATCAGAATTAGCATTATTGCAAAAAGAAAATGAGCAATTAAAAGTAGGTATAGAAAATAGCCTTAATTTAGCTACAATAGAACAACAAGCAAAAGAATTATTAGGAATGCAAAAATTAGATGACTCACAAAAAGAATATATAACATTACCAAAAGAAGACTTTATAGAGCCAGTAAGTGAAAAAATAATTATACAAGAAGAAAATTGGTTCCAAAAATTATTAAAAATAGTTACAAATATATGGTAGAAAAAATTAAATACCATTATTAATAAATCTTGATATATAGTTTTTTTAAAAACAGTTATATATCAAGATTTTTTCAATATTCTATATTTTCTATTTCCATTTATATCGTAATCTTTTATTAGAAAACAATTTGTAATTATTTTTATCCCTTTCTATTCTTCCTACAACAATAAAATCTCTTATATTCTGAGAACGGGCAAATTCATCTATAGTTTTCTCACTAATATTATTTTTACTAATAAATTCATTATATTTGTCTTCATCTATTAATGTTTTACTTGCAAACTTATCAGCTTCTCTTTCATTTTCAGAGTCGGTAAAAGTATAATCTAAAAATTGATTTGTTATTCCCTCATTTATTAAATGTCCAATTTCATGGAATAAAGTAAACCAAAAAATATCAGCAAAAGACTGTCTAATTGTCATACATAATATCACTTTATTACCTTTCTTTTTAATAAATCCTTGTACAGGCGCACCAGGGAAGTTTTTGACAACTTTAAAAGCAATACCACATTCGCTAAAAATTTTTTGAAGTTCTTTGATCATATCGTTTACTTCTAAAAACATAGCATTTTTTATAATAGGAATATTTGTTTTTAACTTTTTTATATCATAATCCGCTTTAACTTCTATACTATCTGCGTACAATTCGCAAATCCTTTGCCAAGCATACAATACATATATATCTATTTCTACAGTTTTTGCACCTCTAAAAGCTACTTGATTTATTGGGAGCTTTGCAATATATTCAAGATTTTTAACCATTAATAAGTTTCTTAATTCAATTATTTGAGACACTTTATTATTATTTTTACTCATAAAATTTAATTCTTCACAATATTTTACTATGTTTTTTAATTTATCTAGTATATTAAATTCATTTTCTGTGATTTCTTTTTCTTCTTTGAATTCTAAAATTTCTCTGTCATAAATACTTTGTAAATTCATCCAGAAACTAGCAGGCATTCCAAAAACATATTCTAAACTTTTAGCAAATGATGGAGAAATTCCTTTTTTTCCATTTATTACTTCACTAATATGCTTTGGAGTAAAACCTGTTCTAATAGCAAGTTCTTCTTGTAACATAGAATGTTGCTCTAAAACTTCTTTTACGGTTTCTCCAGGATGAATAATAAAATCAAGGGATAATCCATTCATTCTTTCCATCATGATACTCTAACACTCCTTTTATATTTAAAATTTTACAATCTTTCAAACTTTCAATATCTAAACTTTCTGTTAAAGGTTCTATTATTAACCTGTAGTTTGCAGTTATAGATATTGAATAACATTTATCTAAATTTCCAGTTAAAGGGTGAGGATTTCCTAATCCAATTTTTGTTAAATACTCATTAAAATTATTTGCAGCCTCTAATTGATTTATTCGTTTTTTTAGACTTTTTCCAATTTCTAAGCCTACTTTTTTTTGTAATAACTTAGAATCATTTATTATCTTCTTAACTTTATCATTTTTATATTCAAATTGCAAGTTCTCACCTTCTTATAGTTAGTTACCTATTAGGTAATTAATATTATACTATAATTTTTTAATAATTTCAAGCATTTTTTACAAAATTTTAAATTTTCCTGCATATATATTAATGGGGGTAGAATGCAATGAAAACAGGTCTAAAAACAAGAAAAGTAATAAGAAACTTTTTAATATTTTTTCTAATAATAATATTCTTACTAATATTTAGAATAGCATGGATACAATTTGTAAATGGAGAAGAATTGCAAGCAATGGCATATAATCAACAAACATCAGATAGAAAAATAAACCCAAAAAGAGGAACAATATACGACGCAACTGGAGAAACTGTTTTAGCAGTGAGTTCTAGCGTAGAAACAGTATCTATAAATCCAACAACAATAAAAGGAGAAGACAAAGAAAAAGTAGCAAAAGCATTATCAGAAATATTTGAATTAGATTACGAAACAGTTTTAAAAAAGGTAAAAAAGAAAACATCTATAGAAACAATAATAAAAAAAGTAGATAAAGAAAAAACAGATGAGTTGCGAGAATGGCTAATGGAAAACAATATAGACCACGGCATAAATATAGATGAAGATACAAAGAGATATTATCCATATGGAAATTTAGCTTCACAAGTAATAGGATTTTGCGGTAGCGATAATCAAGGTTTAGATGGTATAGAAGCTAGGTACGATTCTATATTAAAAGGTGAATATGGCAGAATAGAAAAAGTAATAGATGCAACTGGTGGAAAATCTAATAATGAATCTGAAAGTTACGTAGAAGCTGTAGATGGTAAAGATTTAGTATTAACAATAGATATGACAATACAATCTATTGCAGAAAAGTATTTAAAAAACGCTTGCATAGATAATGAGTGTACAGACGGTGGAAATGTAATAATAATGAATCCTAAAACTGGGGATATTTTGGCAATGGCAGGGTATCCAAATTATAATTTAAACGAACCGTATGAACCATATACAGATGACTTAAAAGCAATATGGGATACTTTATCAGATAAAGAACAAACTACAGAATTACAAAAAGTATGGAGAAATAAAGCTATTGCAGATACATATGAGCCGGGTTCAGTTTTTAAATTACTTACAGCGTCAGCAGCTATAGAAGAAGGAATAGCAGAACCAGATAAGCCAAATCAATATAATTGTAGTGGCTCAATAGAAGTAGCAGGAGTAAGAATAAGATGTTGGAGATATTATAGACCTCATGGATCACAAAGTTTAAGAGATGCTTTGATGAATTCTTGCAATCCTGTATTTATAGGATTAGGCCAAACTTTAGGTGTAGAGAAATATTATGACTATTTAGAAAAATTTGGAATGTTAGAAAGAACAGGTATAGATTTATATGGAGAAGCAACAAGCATATTCTTAAAAGAAGAAAAAGTAGGACCAGTAGAATTAGCTACAATAGCATTTGGTCAAAGGTTTGAGGTTACTCCAATACAAATGG
Organism: uncultured Clostridia bacterium; assembly: GCA_944391575.1. Taxonomy (GTDB): domain Bacteria; phylum Bacillota; class Clostridia; order TANB77; family CAG-508; genus CALXUC01. The sequence goes on from CALXUC010000004.1 coordinate 5,643, forward strand.
TAAGAATGGTAAGTGTAATAGCAAATAAAGGAATAGAAGTAAAACCAAGGATAGTAAAAGAAATAAGAGACTCAGAAACGGGAGAAGTTCAAACAATACCAGTAGAAGAAACAGGAAGAGTAATATCAGAAGAAACCGCAAATAGTGTGCTAAGTATGATGGAATCAGTAGTAGCAGAAGGAACGGGAAAAGGAGCAACAGTATTAGGATATAGAGTAGGAGGAAAAACAGGAACATCAGAAGATGGTGTAAATACAAATAAATACATAGCTTCATTTATGGGAGTAGCACCTATAGAAGATCCTGAAGTAGTAATATTAGCAACGCTATATAATCCAACAGGAGAAGGCCGGACATCAAGGAGGCCGGAATAGGTTCACCATTAGTAGGAAAAATATTATCAGAAGTATTGCCATACTTAGAAGTTTCAAAAACTGGTGAAGTAGATGAGGAAGACGTAAAAGAAACAGTAACAGTACCAGAAATAAGAGGATTATCAATAAAAGAAGCAAAAGAAGCAATAAAAGATTTAAATCTTGACTTAAAAATAGAAGGAATGACTGATGAAGAATTTAAAGCATTAGATTATAAAAATACTATAATAAAAGAGCAATCGCCAAAACCGCGGAATAAAGGTAGAGGAAGGTGCTAGTATAGTTATAGAAATTTAATAGTAACAACTTAGTAAAGCTTGATATATAGCTATTTTTAGTCAAAAAACAAGCTCAGGCGCCACAATCCGGGTCTTGACTTGCAAATAGCTATATATCAAGCTTTTATTTAAACATCTGCTTAGTTGTTACATTTAATCTTATTATTTTAAAGCAATAAATTTGACAAATAACATTATAATTATTATAATTTTTTTGTACTAATTTAATTATAAACATAGAAAGGAACAAAATTATGAAAAAATATGTAAGTATAGATATAGGAGGAACAGACATAAAATATGCCTTAATGGACGAAAAAGCTAATATTATCGAAAAAAATATAACTGCAACAGAAGCAAGTAAAGGAGGAAAAGCAGTTTTAGAAAAAGTAATAAATATTGTTAAAGAATTTCAGAAAAAAGAAGAAATAAGCGGTGTTGCAATTTCAACTGCAGGTATGGTAGATGTAGAAAAAGGGGAAATTTTTTATCTATTAACAATTCCTGATTATACAGGAATAAATTTTAAAAAAGAAATAGAAGAAAAATTAAATTTACCATGCGAAGTTGAAAATGATGTTAATTGCGCAGGGCTTGCAGAATATATTTCAGGTGCTTCTAGAAATAGTAAAATAGCAGTTATGATAACAGTGGGAACTGGTATAGGAGGAAGTATAATTATTAATGGCGAAATGTTACATGGTTTTTCAAATAGTGCTGGAGAAGTGGCGTATATGAATATAGATGGTAAAAGTTTTCAAGACATTGCTTCAACAAAAGCGTTAGTAAATAAAGTAGCCACTAGAAAAAATGAACTCTTTGAAAACTGGAATGGTAAAAAGATTTTTGAAGAAGCGAAAAAAGGTGATGAAATATGTTGCCAAGCTATAGATGAAATGGTAGATATTTTAGGTAAAGGCATTGCTAATATATGTTGCGTTATAAATCCTGAAGTTGTCGTACTTGGTGGTGGAATAATGGAACAAGAAGCATATTTAAAAAGTAAAATAGAAGAAGCTTTAAAAAAATATTTAGTACCGCCTATAGAAAAACATACAAGAATAGAATTTGCAAAATACAAAAATGATGCAGGAATTTTAGGCGCTTTTTATAATTTTTGTAAATGCAATAAAATCGAAATAACTAATTAAAATACTTATATATTAATATTTTGCAATCAAAGACCCGGATTGTTAAACCCTAGCTATGTTTTTGATAAAAAATATTAATATATAAGTACTTTTAATATTTTTTATCTGCGAATTGTAATATTTCTGCATAAAAAATAACAAAATTTCAAAAAAACACTATACAAAATTTCCAAAAAAGTATATAATACAATAGATAAAAAAGAAGGCAAAAATAAAAACTAATTGTAATAATTTATAATTAGGGAATTTGCCTTAAGAAAGGAATGAAAATATTATGGAATTAAGAAAAGTCTTAAATGGGATAGATAATTTAAAAGGAAAAGGAAACTTAGAAATAGACATAAATAAAGTAGAAAAGGATTCAAGATTAATAAAACAAGGAGATTTATTTGTTGCAATAAGAGGATTTGAAACAGATGGACATGACTATATAGAAACTGCTATAAAAAATGGAGCAGTAGCAGTAATTGTAGATACAAATTGTGATATAAAAAAATTAAATATACCAGAAAATGTTGCATTATTAGTAGCAGATAACACAAGAAAAGCATTAGCAATATGTGCATGTAATATTAATAATAACCCTTCAAGAAAATTTAAATTAATAGGAATTACAGGTACAAAAGGAAAAACAACAACAACATTTATGATAAAAAGTATATTAGAAAAAGCAGGTCAAAAAGTAGGCTTAATAGGAAGCATAGCTACATACATAGGAAAAGAAAAAATACAAGATAATGATAGAACAACTCCAGAAAGTATAGACTTACAAAAATTATTTGCAAAAATGGCAAAAGAAGAAGTAGACACAGTAGTTATGGAAGTATCATCACAAAGTTTAAAATTAGATAGAGTAACAGGCTCAGACTTTGATTTAGTAGTATTTACAAACTTTTCAAAAGACCATATAAGCGAAAAAGAGCATACAGATATGGAAGATTACTATAATTCTAAATTAAAATTATTTTCAATGTGTAAAAACGTAATTTTAAACGCAGATGATTATAATGTAATAAAAGTAAAAAAACTAATAAAAGATTTAGATATAAAGACATATGGTATAGATAACTCAGCTGACTTCCTTGCAAAAGATGTCACAGTACAAAATTCAGGTGTAGACTTTAAAATAAGATTAAATAACAAAAATGAAATAATAAAAGTAGCAATATCAGGAAGATTTAGTGTTTATAATGCATTAGCAGCAATAGCAGTTACACAAAAATTAGGTGCAAGCGTAGATAATATAAAAGAAGGCTTGCTAGAAATAGTAGTACCAGGAAGAAGCGAATTAGTATCTAACGATAGAGGGTTAACAATAATGATAGATTATGCACATTCACCAGAAAGTTTAGAAAACATATTAAAAGCAACAAAATCATACACAAAAGGAAAAGTAATATCAGTATTCGGTTGCGGAGGAAATAGAGATAATACAAAAAGACCGATAATGGGTGAAATATCAGGTAAATTAGCAGATTACACAATAATAACATCAGATAATCCTAGATTTGAAGACCCAGAAAGTATAGTAAAAGAAATAGAAGTAGGAATAAAAAAGACAAATGGTAAATATGAATGTATTATAGATAGAATTGAAGCAATAAAGAGAGCAATAAAAATAGCAACAAAAAGAGATGTAATTATACTAGCTGGTAAAGGACACGAACCTTACCAAGAAATAAAAGGTGAAAAGCATCCATTTGATGAAAGAGAAATTGTAAAAAGTATTATAAAAGAAATGTAGTAGAAATTTAAGTTTAAGTGAGGTAAAATAAGTGGATTTTCAGTTAAAGATATTATTAGTTTCTTTTGTTGCAACAGTAATTTTATCAATAATAATCATACCCATTCTAAAAAAATTAAAAGTTGGACAAATGGAAAGAGATGATGGACCACAAAGTCATTTAAAAAAGCAAGGAACGCCAACAATGGGTGGAATAATTATGATGATAGCCATAACTATTGCATCTATAGCGGGAGCTGCATATTATATAGGTAGAGGCGATGAAGGACTGGAAGCTGCAAAGGCAATGGTTCCTCTTATAATAACAGCATTTGGTTTTGGATTAATAGGTTTAATAGATGATTTTAAAAAAGTAGTATTAAAAAATACAAAAGGGTTAAGTCCAAGAGCAAAAATGTTAGGATTATTAATAATGTCCGTATTTTTTGTAATATATTTACAATACGTATTAAATTTAGGAACAGAGACATTAATTCCATTCTTCAAAGTATATATAGACCTACCTATGTTATTATATGTACCATTCGTAATATTCGTACTATTAGCAATAACAAACTCTGTAAACCTTACAGATGGTGTAGATGGGCTAGCAGCAACAGTATGTACAGTTATAATAACATGTTTAACAGTAATATCAATAATTTTAGATGTAAAAGAATTAGTAATATTTGGAAGCATAGCAATAGGAGCTTGTCTAGGATTTTTAATATTTAATTTAAACCCAGCAAAAGTAATGATGGGAGATACAGGTTCATTACTATTAGGTGGAATAATAGGAATAATGGCAATATACTTAAAAATGCCATTCATAATATTAATAGTAGGAATAATACCAGTATTAGAAGCAGTATCTGTAACATTACAAGTATGGTATTTTAAGAAAACAGGAAAAAGAATATTTAAAATGGCACCATTACATCACCATTTTGAATTATCAGGTTGGAAAGAAAATAAAGTAGTTTCAATATTTGCAGTAATAACGCTAATTGCAAGTATAGTAGCATTATGCGTGATTTAAAAATAATTATGTATGCATTTATTAAATGGTCGTGATATATAGCTATTTTTAGTCAAAACATAGCTATGGCGACACAATCCGGGTCTTGACTTGCAAATAGCTATATATCACGACTTTAAGAAAAGTATCTACCGTAAAAAATATTAAGAATTTCTAACTCTATTTTATTATGAATAGTCTTACTTTGCATTTAAACACATAATATAGTATATTTTAAATTAAGTTTATAGGTAACTTTTAAAAACCTAAATAAATTATGTAAGGAGAGTAATAATTATTGGTAAAAGCGAATAGTAAAAAAGAAAAAGAGAAAAGAAATGTTGATTTTACAGTTGTAGTAACATTGTTATTACTCTTATCATTAGGCATTATAATGGTATTATCAGCTAGTTCTCCAACTGCATTAGCAGAAGATGGTGATAGCTATTCGTATGTAAAAAGACAATTAATTTTTGCAGCATTAGGATTAGCAGGAATGTATATAATATCAAAAATAGATTATAGGATATATCAAAAAATGTATAAACCTATATATGTTTTTGTAGTACTATTATTATTAGCAGTACCTATAATAGGATATGATGTAGCAGGTGCTAAAAGATGGATAGATGTATTTGGTATTACATCGTTCCAGCCATCAGAAGTAGCCAAGATAGGATTAATAATATTTTTTGCAGCATATTTAGTAAAATATAAAGATACATTAAAAAAATGGTGGGATAAAAAAACATACAATTTCCCAACAGGTTTAATTCCTACATTTTTCTGGCTAGGAATACCTTGTGCAATATTGCTATTTTTGCAAACACACTTAAGCGCAACTTTAGTAATAGTGGCAGTAATTTCTATAATGATGATAGTAGCCGGTGCAAAGCTAAAGCATTTTATAATAATAGCATTAGTAGGAGGAGCTGCAGGTGGCACATTATTATACTTGTTAGCAACATATGCTGATATAGGAACATTTAGAATAGCAAGATTAACAGCGTTTTTAGACCCATGGAGTGATCCGCAAGTAACTGGCTGGCAAATAATACAAAGTCTATATGCAATAGGTTCAGGAGGCTTATTTGGTGTCGGTTTAGGAAATAGTATGCAAAAATATTTATACATATCAGAACCACATAATGACTTTATATTTGCAGTAGTAGCAGAAGAATTAGGCTTTATAGGTTGTGCAATTATATTATTATTATTTGCAGTTTTAATTTGGAGAGGAATAATGATAGCAATAAATGCAAAAGATATGTTCGGAACATTATTAGCTGTAGGAATAGTATCATTAATAGCAATACAAGTAATTATAAACATAGGAGTTGTAACCTCAGTATTCCCAGTAACAGGAATGGCGCTACCATTCTTCAGTTATGGAGGTACATCGCTATTTGTGCTACTTTGCACAATGGGAATTTTATTAAACATATCGAGACATACTAATAAAGTATAGAGAGGAATGAAAAAAATGAGAGTTGTTATTTCTGCTGCTGGTACTGGAGGACATATTAATCCAGCTATAGCAATAGCTAATAAGATAAAAGAAAAAGAACAAGATTCAAAAATAATATTTATAGGAACAACTAGAGGATTAGAAAATGATTTAGTACCTAGAGCAGGATATGAATTGAGAACAATTACTGCACATGGGCTTAGTAAAAAAATAAATATGGAAAATTTTAAAAACTTGCTAGAAACCTATCAAGGAATAGAGCAAGCTAAAAAAATATTAGAAGAATTTAAACCAGATATAGTAATAGGAACTGGTGGATATATATGTGGACCAGTATTTGTAGCATCTAATAAGTTAAAAATTCCAACAGTATTACACGAAAGTAATGCATTCCCACGGAAAAGCAGTAAAAATGCTTTCAAAAAAATGCAACGCGGTATTAGTAGGCTTTAAAGATGCTGTACCTAGATTAAGTAATGCTAAAAAAGTAGTACTTACAGGTAATCCAACAAAGGTAAGAAAAATTAATTATACAGAATCAGAAAAAAATAAAATAATAAATGAGTATGGCTTAAAAAAAGATTTACCTATTGTATTAGCATTCGGAGGAAGCCAAGGAGCAAAAGCTATTAATGATAGTTTATTAGGTATAATAGAAAATAAATTAAATGAAAAATATCAAATAATGTGGGCTGCAGGGCCTAAACAATATGAAGTAATAAAAGAAGAATTAAATAAAAGGAATATAGATGTAAATAATGTATATAATATGAAAATAGTACCATATATATATGATATGGAAAAAATAATGAATGTATGCAATTTAGTAATAGCAAGAAGTGGTGCAATGACAATAACAGAAATTGCAAACGTAGGAAAACCTGCAATATTCATACCACTTCCAAATGTGAGCCAAAATCATCAAGAATATAATGCAAAAGTATTGGCAAATATAGGAGCAGCAGAAATAATATATAATAATGAACTCACAGATTCATTATTATCAAGTAGTATTGAAAAAATAATTTTGCATAAGGATAGAATGTTTAAAATGGGAGAAGTAGCTAACAGTATAGCTATTGACAATGTGGAAGATAAAATATATAATGAGATAGTAAAAATATTAAATATTTAATATTTGGAGGGAAATTATATGGAAAATTCAGATAAATTAGTAGAATATTTAAATAATGTGGTTGATTGTCAAAAAATATATATATTTGGCTCATACGCAAGAGGAGAACAAAGGAAAGATAGTGACTTAGATATATATATAACTGTAAAAAATCTTAAAGAAAGAAAAATAAATTTAGTAAGAAAAATAAGAAAATTTTTATTAAATAAAATTAATATGCCAATGGATATTTTAATAAATACAGATGAAGAATTTGATAAAAGAAAAAATATAAAATCTACATTAGAGTATATTGTAGAAAAAGAGGGGGTAAAAATATATGCAAAAGAATGAGATTGTAGACGAATGGCTAAATTATGCAAATATGGATATGATTTCAGCACAATATTTAACTTCTTTAAAACCAATGCCATATGAGATTATATGTTATCATTGTCAACAAACTGTCGAGAAGTTATTAAAAGCATATATTATATTTAATGATGGTGAATTACTTAGAACTCACGATTTAATTGAATTAAATACAATATGCTCTACATACTGTAGTGATTTCTCTAATATAATGGATAACTGTATAAATTTAAATGATTATAGTGTACAAGTAAGATACCCATATCATCAATTTGATATAGAAGAAATTGATGTGGAGAATGCTTTAAAAGATATGGAGATTATAAATAATTTTGTTAGAAAAAGGATAAAGGAGTAAAACTTAATGATAGATAGATTAATAATAGTAGAATCGCCTGCCAAAGCGAATACAATAAAAAAATTTTTAGGTGGAAAAACAAAAGTAGTAGCGAGTATGGGACATATTCGTGATTTGCCTAAATCAAAATTAGGAATTGATATTGAACATAATTTTGAACCACAATATATAAATATAAGAGGTAAAGCACCTCTTATAAATTCGTTAAAGAAGGAAGCTAAGAATGCAAAAAATGTATATTTAGCAACTGACCCTGACCGTGAAGGAGAAGCTATATCTTGGCACTTAGCATATATACTAGGAATAGATTTAGATAGTGATTGCAGAGTTACATTTAATGAAATCACAGAAAATGCAGTAAAAAAAGCAGTACAAGAGCCACGAAAAATAAATATGGCAGTAACAGATGCTCAACAAGCAAGAAGAGTTTTAGATAGGATAGTAGGGTATAAAATAAGTCCTGTATTATGGAAAAAGGTAAAAAAAGGTTTATCAGCAGGAAGAGTACAATCAGTTGCAGTTAAATTAATAGTAGATAGAGAAAATGAAATAGAAAACTTTATTCCTGAAGAATATTGGAATATAGATGCAATATTATCTAAAAAAAGCGATAAAAAAAGTTTTGCAGCTAAATTCTATGGCAAAAATAATAAGAAAATAGAATTACATTCAAAAGAAGAAGTAGACGAAATATTAAAAGAATTAGAAAAAGCAACATATGTAGTAAAAGAAATAAAAAAAGGTGAAAAGAAAAGAACACCTGCACCACCTTTTACAACAAGTACAATGCAACAAGAAGCTTCACGTAAATTAGGATTTGCTTTAAAGAAAATTATGAGTGTAGCACAAGTATTGTATGAAGGTGTGAAAATACCAGAAAAAGGCACTGTGGGCTTAATAACATATATGAGAACAGACTCAACAAGAATTTCAGAAGTAGCAAGAAATGCTGCAAAAGAATATATAGAAAAAGAATATGGAAAAGCATATTATGAAAATAGATATTATAAATCAAAAGATGCAGCACAAGATGCGCATGAGGCAATAAGACCAACATATGTAGATTTAACACCAGATAAAATAAAAGACTCATTAACTACAGACCAATATAAATTATATAAATTAATATATAATAGATTTATAGCAAGCCAAATGTCACAAGCCGTTTACGATACAATTCAAGTAAAAATAGATGCAGACGATACGTATAACTTTAGAGCAAGTGGACAAAATTTAAAATTCAAAGGATTTATGACATTATATGTAGAAGGCACAGATTATGAAGAAAAGGAAGAAAATACAAAAATTCCAGATATAGAAGAAGGAGAAATTTTAAATAAAGAAAAATTAGAATCAAAACAAAGCTTTACAGAGCCACCAGCAAGATATACAGAAGCAAGTTTAGTAAAAGCATTAGAAGAAAAAGGAATAGGTAGACCAAGCACATATTCGCCAACAATTACTACAATATTATTAAGAAGATACGTAGAAAAAGAACAAAAACAATTAGTACCTACAGAACTTGGCAAAGTTGTGAATAAATTGTTAATAGAAAACTTTGAAGATGTAATAAATGTGGAATTCACAGCAAAAATGGAAACGGAATTTGACGAAATCGCTGCAGGGAAAATAAAATGGCAAGATGTTATAAGAGAATTCTACGGACCATTTGAAGTAACAGTAGAAAAAGTAGAAAAAGAATTAGAACACGTAAAATTAGAAGACGAAGTATCAGACGTGCAATGTGAAAAATGTGGAAGAATGATGGTATATAAATATGGTAAATATGGTAAATTTTTAGCATGTCCTGGGTATCCAGAATGTAAAAATGCAAAACCAATAATAGAAACCATAGACGTACCATGCCCTGTATGTGGTGGAGTAGTACAAGTAAAGAAAACTAAAAGAAAAAGAAAATACTATATATGTGAAAATAATAAAGGTGAAAACGGCGGTTGCCCATATATATCTTGGAATAAACCTAAAGTAGGAGAAAAATTTGTACCAGAAGAAAATGTGGGAGAAAAAGCCAAAAAAACTACAAAAACTAAGAAAAGCACAAAGACAAAAAGCAAAACAAAGACTAAGAAAAAAGCATAATGAAAGGAATAATTCAATGAATAAATTTATAGCAGTAGTAGGTGGTGGATTAGCAGGCACAGAAGCAGCATACCAAATAGCAAAAAGAGGAATAGACGTAAAACTATACGAAATGAAGCCTACTAATTTCTCACCAGCCCACAAAAATGAAAATCTTGCTGAAATAGTATGTAGTAATTCATTTAAATCTAACTTAATAACTAATGCTTGTGGACTTTTAAAAGAAGAATTAAGAAGGTTAGATTCGCTTTTAATAAAAATAGCAGACGAAACTTCAGTTCCAGCTGGACAAGCTTTAGCTGTAGATAGAGAAAAATTTGCAGCTAAAGTAACTAGCACTTTAGAAGAATTAAGTGAGAAAAATAATTTCGGCAAAATTGAAATTATTAGAGAAGAAATAGAAGATGTAAATAAATTAGCTGAAAATGGAATAGTAATAATAGCCACAGGACCGTTAACTTCAGAAAAATTGGCAGAAAATATAAAAAAACTAACAGGCGAAAAAGAATTGTACTTTTACGATGCTGCAGCCCCTATTGTAGAAAAATCAAGTATAGATTTTAATGTAGCATTTATGGGAGATAGATATGGAAAAGGAGATAGCAATTATATAAATCTTCCAATGAATAAAGAAGAATACGAAAAATTCTATAATGAATTAATAAATGCAGAAGTTGTTGAATTAAAAGAATTTGAAAAAAAAGAAATATTTGAAGGTTGTATGCCTGTAGAAGTAATGGCTAAAAGAGGTATAGATACATTAAGATTTGGTCCATTAAAGCCTGTAGGCTTTGAAGATAAAAGAACAGGAAAAAGACCATATGCCTTAGTACAATTAAGACAAGATAATGAAGAAGGAACTCTTTATAATATGGTAGGATTTCAAACAAACTTAAAATTTGGAGAACAAAAAAGAGTCTTCTCTTTAATACCAGGTTTAAATAATGCAGAATTTGTAAAATATGGAGTAATGCATAAAAATACGTATATAAATTCATCTAAATTATTAGACAATACATGTAATTTGAAATCAAATAAAAACATATATTTTGCAGGGCAAATATCAGGAGTAGAGGGGTATGTAGAATCAATATCATCTGGCTACGTAGCAGCAGTAAATGCAGTACAACAATATAATAATAAAGAAAAAATTATATTTAGTAACGAAACAATGATAGGAGCTTTAACAAAATATATATCAACAGAAAACGAAAAATTTCAACCGATGAACGCGAATTTTGGTATATTACCGCAATTAGAAGAGAACATAAGAGATAAAAAAATAAAGTATGAAAAATTGGCTAAAAGGGCGTTAGAAAAGATATGAATAGTATACTAAATTTAAATATAAATGAACTTAATAATATTGTAGATAAAGATACCTTAATAATTTGTATTAATTATAGCAAAAATGAATTTAATAGTATTAAAAAGGAAAATTATTTGAATGCGAAAAATTATCAATTTACACTAATAAAAAAATACAACAAAATTATATTTAATATTAAATTTGGAAATGTAAATGTAAAGAATACAATAAAAATAATAAATAAAATAAAGAGATATTTTAAAATATGTTATATATATAATAAAAAGATAGGTATAGAAGACCAAAATAGTAATTGCATAATTGCTAACATAGAAAATGGTGATATAAAGAATAATTTATATTTTTCTATAGAATCCTCCTTACAAGCTATGATGATAAAAGACAGAAAAGAAAGAATGAATTATATATATATAAAAGCATGTACATATCTAGATAGGGAAATTGTAGAAAGAAATTTGTGTGGCTTTTATAATGATAAATGTATTGCAAAAAGAGATACAGATTGTACTATGGGATGTTGTCGTCACTATCCTCATAAAAGAACGGGCATATTTAGAAATGAAAAATTACAATTATGTGAATTTCAAATAGATAGAAAATGTACGGCAAATTGTATAACTTGTAAAATGTATATGTGCCCAGAAATGGAAAAAAAAGGCTACAGATATAATGTATTTAATGTACCATTAATAAAGTGTTTCTTTAATATAATACAAAAATTAATAATAAGTGTTTCTTTTTTTTCTACAGAAAAAGAAATTATGAAATTAGTTAATAAATTTAATTTTATGTAAACGCTCGACATAATTTATATTATATTATATAATAGTAGACATAAAATTTATAAAATTATATGGAGGTATATATGAAAGAAAAACCAACAATTATTTGTGTTACGCCAGATAAAATTGAAAAATGTAATAAAGGAGAGCGAAATTGTGATCCATGTTTTCCTAAATGTAATCCGGATTGTAGACCAGAAAATGAAACTTGTAGTGCAACATGTTGGCCATATTGTAATCCGGATTGTAGCCCAGAAAAATCTTGTAGTCCTTCTTCTTGTTTTCCATCATGATAATTTATAAATCTTAATTTGGTGATTATATGAAGTTAAACATAGATTATGAGAATTTTATATTTGAGGATATAAATAAAAATAATATCGATGAATTATATAGTTTATTAAGTTGTTATAATAAATTTAATAATAAATTCCCATCTAAAACTACTTTTTTTAAAAATTTTGTATATGAGGATTATTTAGATTATTTAGTTATAAAATCAAATAAAACACGAATATACCATGGAATATGTAACTTAATAGACATAAATTATATTGATAGATATGTGTATATTAATGTTTTTTTAAAAGATTTATCTAAAAAAGATAGTAGCAGTGTGATTTATAAATATATAGATTATTTGTTTAATATTTACCCTATTAGAAAAGTTTATTATGAAGTCTATTTACACGAAATAGAAATTGCTACTTACTTAAAAAAACTAGGTTTTAATATAGAAGTTAAATACAAAAATTACCAGTACTATAATCAAAAATATTATACAAAGTATTTGTTGACTTTAAATAGGAGAGATTTTTATGGCGAAAAATAGTTTTTTAGAATTAAGAAATAAAGTGCGTTTAGAAAAATATAATGAGAAATATTTAAAAGAATTGTATAATATTTTTTTATTATATAATGGTAAAGAATTTATAAGGTATGAAAAAAATTTTTTTAATTCACATTATTTTGAATATAATCTCTTAAAAAAATTAAAAACACGATATATTAAATTTAGGGTGTTAAAAAATACCGAAAATGGAGAATGCCTTGGATTTATATATTGCTATAATTATGAAGAAATAAATGAAACTATTTTTTTTGATATTTTAGTAAAAAATGAAAAATATTATGAAGAATATATGATAGAAATTATTAAACAATATTTGAGTAATATAAGAAAAGAAAAAAATATAAGATTAATATATTCTCATTCTTTATCAAATCAAGATTTAAAGATATCTTTTTTAAAGCAATGCAACTTTAAAGTAATAGGCAAGATGAAGGAATATAGATATTATAACGGATGTTATTTAGATATGAAAATATTACAGTTATTTTAATTAAGGAAGTTATATATGATATGCTTAAAATTTAAAATTAATATATATATAATATTAATAAATAGTATGATTGCAGAATTGAATAAAGTTTTATATAAATATGAAGAAGCTATGAACTTTGGTGACAAATATGAATTATATATAAGAGAGGGAATTGAAAACATTATAAAAAATATGGATATATTTGGCTCTTTTGAAAATATTCAAAAGATAAAATATGAATTTAATAAAATAAAGTATATAATAGAAAAATATGTTGAAGATATATCGTTAGAAGAATTAGAAAATTGTTTTAAATGTAACATTACTAATGGAGAAAAAATATTTTGTATATTAAAATTTATGTCTATACAGCAGGAAGCAGAAAGCATTATAAAAGAAACCGAAATATACAAGAATAAAATAGAAAAAGAATGGCGTAAACTTTTATCTATATTAAATAATTATACAGAGAACATATTGAATTATAATACAATGATTAAAGGTAGTGTATATATTGTACCGCCAAAATGCTATGTAGGACAAGCAGATTTAGAATCTGAAAGCGTTAAAATAATATATGGTTCTAAAGTTACAAACGGAAATATTAAGAAAGATATAATATATATATATCATGAAATACTGCATAATCCAGTTTTATCATATGAAAAATTTAAAAAAGACAAAACTGAAGTGCATACATTTATAAAAGTGATTGCAGATAGACATTTAAATTTCTTAATAAATAATGAGAATTTTTTTAAAGTCAACGACACTTTAGAGTTTATAAAAATATACCCATATTGGCTATTATTTATGTATGGAAAACAAAATAAAAAAAGAATAGAGTATATGATTAAAAGAGAGTTGAAATTTTTCCATAATGAAGAATATGATATTTCTAAAATAGACGAATATTTTCAATTAGTTCTAAATTTAGAATTAACAAAAAATATTGATATAGTTACTTTTATTCAAAATTTTAATAATGTTTTATTAGAAAGCGATATAAAAAAATTGTAAAAAAGACTTGCTTTTTGTAAAATTATAAGTTATAATAAAAAGTGAAAGGATAAAAAAATAAGGAGGATTTAACCATGAAAAATATATCTATGAAAAAGGCGTTAGCTATGCTAGTGATTGCATTACTAATAGTATCAGTTTCAACATTATGTTTTGCAGACGTTCCTGATCCAGATTTCATTTCAGGAGACGCTGGCTCAGCTGGAACTGGAATTACAAATGTATCTGATATGGTATTAGGTATCGTTCAAATAATTGGTGTAGCAGTAGCAGTAATTATGTTAGTAGTATTAGCTATTAAATATATTTCAGCAGCTCCAGGTGAAAAAGCAGATATTAAGAAAAGTGCATTTGTTTATGTTATTGGTGCATTACTATTATTTGGTGGCGTAGCATTCTTACAAATTATACAAAATGCTGGAAACGAATTACAAGATGCGACAGCTGTTGTAACTGTAAATGAACAAAAAGCAGATATAGAAGTTGCCTAGTTATTAGGCAATTTTTTTTTGCCCAAAATTATTGCATTTTGTCAAAAAATAAGATATAATTAAATTAATCTAGTAAGGAGCGATATAAAATGAAAAAAATAAATTATAAAAAAATATTATTAATAATTATTATAGCTGTTATAATACTTTCAATATCTACAGTATCTTTTGCAAGATTAACTGATATAAGTTCAGGTGCAAGTGTACCAGGAGGAGAAAAAATAAAAAGTATAGGTTCAACTATATTAGGTGTTGTACAGATAATTGCAGTAGTAGTAGCATTAGTAATGTTAATAGTTTTAGCAATAAAATATATGACTGCAGCTCCAAGTGAAAAAGGAGAAGTTAAGAAAAGTTTAATTATATACGCAGTAGGTGCATTAATTTTATTTTCAGGAGCAGGATTATTAAATATAATTCAAGCAATGGGCAATCAAATAAATAGTGGTGCTAATATTAATGATAATACTTTATTAAATAACAAGCCAACAACTTCTGTAATTAAATTAGCATAAATAGTATTTGAGGAAAAGTAAAAATATGCTATTAAATAAAATATTTTAAATCCTAAAAGAAAGGGATGAATAAAAGATGAAAAAAGTTTTAAGTATATTGTTAATATTCATAATTATAATATTTATGTTATCAAATGTAGTACTAGCTGATCCAATATCTGCAATGGAAGATTTCGATTCTGGCTCTGGAACTTCAACTTTAAGTACAGTAGGTAGTAAATTGTATGGAATTATTTTAATTGTAGGTAGTATAGTAGCAATCGTTACTTTAGTAATAATGGCTATAAGATTTATGACAGCGGCACCAGATGAAAAAGCAGAAATAAAGAAAAACTTGATAGGTTTTACAGTAGGTGTTTTAATTTTAATATGTACACTTACAATATTAGGAATACTTCAAAATATTGGTCAATCAATAAATTAAAAAGAAAGTATCTGCGAATTGTACTGAACCCAAATTATTAGACAAAAAAGTTTAATAAGGAGGGTTCAGTACATGTAGATACTTTTTTTTCTAGGAAAATTTATTTTAATGTATTCTTCATAACAACAATATTATTTGTTATTTTCTTGATTTTGATTATTTTTGCTATTGTTTTTATTATTGTTGTTATTTTTATTGTTGTTATTATTTTTATTTTTTTCTGACATATGAGGCACCTCCTCTAAAAATTCATTAATAATATTATGACCAAAATTTTCTAAAATATACTATTGTGAAAAACTTTTTTTTGATATATAATAATGACGCATGTATATCACAATTAAAAAACTAAATAATATAATAATAAAAGAAAGGTCAGTGATAGAGTTTGGAAAATAAAAAATTAGAAGAATTTAACCAAAAATTGAAATCAAGTAAAATTGCTATAATAGGTTTAGGAGTAAGTAATATTCCACTAATAAAGTATTTAAAAAATTTGAATGCAAATGTAGTTGTGTTTGATAAAAGAGATATAGAAAAAATTGACAATAATATTATTAAATATTTAAGAGAAAATAATATTGTAGGTAATTTTGGTGAAAAATATCTAGAAAATTTAAAAGGATTTGATATAATATTCCGTTCTCCAAGTTGTAGACCAGATACTCAGGAGCTTCTTGAAGAAAAAAAACGTGGTGCTATAATTACATCAGAAATAGAAATGGTAGTAAAATTATGTCCAGGTAAAGTTATAGGAATAACTGGAAGCGATGGTAAGACCACTACAACTAGTTTAATATATGAAATTTTAAAAAAGGCAAACTATAATTGTTATTTAGGCGGTAATATAGGAACACCGTTATTTGATAAATTACCAGATATGAAAAAGGAAGATATAATTGTACTAGAATTAAGTAGTTTTCAATTAATGGATATGGAAGTAAGTCCTAATATATCTGTTATTACTAATATAACACCAAATCATTTAGATATACATAAATCGTATGAAGAATATATAGATTCTAAAAAAAATATTTTCAAATTTCAAACAGAAAACGATATTTTAGTTCTAAATTACAATGATGAAATTGTTAAAAATTTTGAAAAGGAAGCAAAAGGTAAAGTAGTATTCTTTAGTAAGGAAAGTAAACTAGAAAATGGCGTAATGTTGAATGATGATATTATAAAATATGCCGAAAACGGTATAAGAAGACAACTGTTAAATGTAAAAGATGTAAAATTAAGAGGAAGACATAATTATGAAAATATTTGTACTGCAATAGCTGCAACATATACATTAGCAGATTTTGATATTATTGTTGAAGCCGTAAAAGAATTTAAAGGCGTAGAGCATAGGATAGAATTTATAAAAAATATAAATGGAGTAAAATGGTACAATGACTCTATAGGAAGTAGCCCAACTAGAACTATAGCAGGCTTGAGAGCTTTTGACGAAGATGTAGTATTAATAGCAGGTGGGTATGATAAACATTTAGATTATACTCCGTTAGCAAAACCTATTTTAGAAAAAGTAAGTACGCTTATACTATTAGGTCAAACGGCTAAAAAAATAGAAAATTCTGTAAAAAATGAAGTAGAAAAATTAAACGGTGAAATCTATGAAGAAAATAATCATCAACTTTTAAAGTATAATATTGATAATGTAGAAAAAATAATAAAATTATATATGGTAGATTCATTAGAAAAAACTGTAGAAATAGCATATAAAGAAGCTACAAATAAAGATGTAGTATTATTTTCTCCAGCAAGTGCAAGTTTCGATATGTTTAAAAATTTTATGGAAAGAGGAGAAAAATTTAAAAAATTAGTAAATGATATATCTGAGTAATCTTTCTATAATATATGTACTTTAAAAATCTGTTGAGAATAATTGAATTAAATTAAAAAATTCATCTTGTAAAAAATATAAATGTAATAATTTGTTCAGTATATAAAAAAATTTTCAGTATATAATAACTATATATTAAGAGGAGGTTATTGTATATGAAAATAAAAGAATGTATGTGTAATGAAACTGTTTTTGCAAAGCCAGAAACAACAGTGGAAGATGTGGCAAAACAAATGAAAGATAATCATGTTGGTTGTATCCCTGTATGTGACAACAACAAAAAAATAGTAGGTTTAGTTACAGATAGAGATGTTGTTTTAAGATGTATAGCATGTAATAAAGATGCTAAAACTGTTCCAGTAAGCGAAATAATGACAACTAAGCTATATACAGCAGGTCCAGATGAAGATATAGAAAACGCAACAGAAAAAATGTGTGATGGTAATGTTAAGAGAATACCAATAGTAGAACCTAATGGTTGTTTAAGAGGAATGTTAACAATATCAGACTTATCTGCAAGTCCTTTATGTTCAACAGAAACAGTAGGATATATTGTAGAAGAAATTTGCGGTTGCAATAGTAAAAATAAAAATGCTGAATAATATATTATTATAGTATTAATAAAAGTCTTGATATAATAGCTATTTTAAATAATGTGAATGTGAGTAAAAATAATTTAATAAATGTCTTGATATATAGTGATTTTAAATATAGCGAATGTGAATAAAAATAATTAGGGGTTCTATGCAGATTTATGGAAAGGGTTCGCGTCTCGCGGAAGGGTGCCATAAATCAAATTAGAGCCCCTATATGTTTTTATGAGCTGAGCAAATATTTAAAATCACTATATATCAAGGTTTTAATATTTAATTGTAATATATAACTTTTTTTTACATATAATAATATTGGTGAAGTATTTTGGTAGTAGATTTTGGATATTGGACAAGAGTATTAAAGAAGCTATTAATTGCAGTATTTATAATAATAGGATTATTTTTAGCAATAAAATTAAGCATATTTTATTTGCCGTTTTTAATAGCCTTTATAGTTTCTTTAATACTAGAGCCAATTATAAGATTTGTAAAAAATAGGACAACTCTCACAAGAAAGACTTGTGCTATCATAGTTATGGTAGTATTTGCTGTGTTAATAATATGTTTATTAGCATGGGGGATAATTACATTGATTTCGGAAGCTTCAAATTTGTTATCTGGTTTAAATGGATATTACAATAAATTTAACGAACTTGTGCAAAAAATTTTATATGATACAGGTTTCTCAAAATTACAATTACCAGATGAAGTAAAAAAGATTATAGATAATTCTTCACAAGAAGTTTTAGAATTTGGATCTAATTATGTGAAAAATTTCTTAACTAATCTTTTAAATTCTCTTGCTTCACTCCCAATAATAGGTATTTATGTAGGAGTAACGTTTATTGCAATATATTTTATGTGTGCAGATAGAATTTATATACTAGACGAAGTAGAACATCATTTACCTAAAATATGGGTAAAAAAATTAGGAAAGCATTTAAGAGAAATAATAGAATCGCTAGGTTCGTTTTTAAAAGCAGAAGTAATACTTGTAGTTATATCTTTTATAGAAGTTTTGATAGGGCTATATTTATTTAAAGTATTTGGATTAAACATAGAATATCCATTTTTAATGGCGTTATTAATAGGGTTCGTAGATGCGATACCAATACTAGGTTCAGGTACAGTAATGATACCTTGGGCAGTTATAGTTGCAATAAATGGAGATATAACATTAGCAATCGCCATAACAGTGCTATGGATAATTATATCAATAATAAGACAATTACTAGAACCTAAAATAGTAAGTAAACAATTAGGAATACATCCAATTTTCACATTAATAGCTATGTATACAGGATTAAAATTAATAGGAATAGCAGGATTAATAATAGGTCCAATCGTGTTAATAATATTTAAAAATATATTCGGTACATTTATAGATAAAGGTGTGTTTAAAACAATATTTGATAGAAAATAAGGAAGGGGAGAAAAATTATTCTCCCCAAAGTCTCGATAATAATTATATTAGAATCCAGATTCCTCCATCGTCAAGAGGGTTTCTTGGATATACTGTAACCGGATATTATCTATCTGGTCATTATAATAGTTGTAGCAAACTCCAAAAGTGCAAGTGATGCCAATAATAAGACCAATGATAAAACCGCGCATTTTAAACTCCATATGGTTAAAGGTTAGGTTACAAAGTTACCAAAGAAACATATATAAAAATATTATGTAATAATTATACCATATTTTAAAAAATATATCAAATTTTATAATAATACACTTGTTTGTAAATAAGCACTGTCAGGAGGATAAACGTATTCATCACTAGGCTTATCTATTTTTTCTAAAGACATTATTTTAATAATAGGAATTTCTCCATTATAATCGCCTTTCTGAATTTCGCCTGTAACTCTAATCCAAGTCTTTTCACTTAAATTTATAGAATCCTCATATTCGCATAAAAAACCTACTACAAGCGTTTGTAGATTAGAATTAATAATCATATCTCTTGCAAGTATAAATTGCTTAGAATCGATATCTGGAACTTTATATACGTATCCTTCAAACTCTATCTTTTGTCCTATATAATTTCCAAGATTTTCATGAACGGCTTTCAGAACATTTGTATAATTAGAGGAAGATATAACATACACATCTTTCTGAGGAAGTTCATCATTAGTTGTAAAAACATTGCTAGCAGAAAAAATTCTTATAGTAGATATAATAAAAAAAATAACAGAAACTATAATCGCTGCAACAAGAATAAACTTAAATATGTTTTTAGAATTTATTTTAAAATTACAAATAAACATAATAGCCTCCTAATTCAAATTAAGTATTATTATTAAATTGTATGTATGAAAATTTAAAATATACGTTGAAGAATTAGCAAAATGAAAAATATTTTACGTAAACAATTGAAAAAAAGTAAAAAAGGTGTTAAAATAAATATATCGCTTTTATAATATTATAAAATTTTATATAAGGAGAAGATATGTTTGAAGACACATCTTTACTAATACTTATATGTTGGATGATATTTGCTACAATAATAGCCTTTACAATTACTTTTGTATCTAAGCGGTACATATACAAAAAAGTAATTTCAAAGGGAATTTTTATAGTGGGAATCCTGCCGCTTTTAATATTAGTACTCGTAATACGAAAGGAAGAGCTAGATATATTAAGCTTCCTAATTGTTTTCGGGTTTGCTTACGAACTTTGCGGTGTTATAAATAAGATATATAAGTGTTATTCCTATAAAAAGTAATAATTAAAAGTAAAAAAGTAAAGTAGAAGTTCCAACTGTGACTTCTACTTTACTTCTTGATATTTATAAAGAAATGTAGTAAAATATAAATCTGAAATATATAAAGAATGGAGATAATGTAAATGGAAAACAAAAAAAGAATGTTAACAGGATTGCAACCTACAGGAGTAATAACACTAGGAAATTATGTAGGTGCAATAAAACAAATGGTAGAATACCAAGAAAAATATGATTCATATATTTTTATAGCAGATATGCACGCTATAACAATGCCTATTGAGCCAAAAAAATTAAAAGAAAACATAAGAAGTTTAGTTGCGTTATATGTAGCTTGTGGAATAGATCCAAACAAAAATAAAATATTTATTCAATCAGAGAATGAATACCATGCAAATGTAAGCTGGATGTTAGAATGTAACACATATTTTGGAGAATTAAGCAGAATGACTCAATTTAAAGAAAAAAGCAAAAAAAATGCAAACTTTTCATGCGGATTATTTACATATCCAGTACTAATGGCTGCAGATATATTAATTTATGACACAGATTTAGTACCAGTAGGAATAGATCAAAAACAACATGTGGAAATTGCAAGAGATATAGCAGATAGATTTAATAAAAAGTATGGAGAAACATTTGTATTACCAGAACCATTAATATCTGAACAAGCAACAAAAATAATGGATTTACAAGATCCTACTAAAAAAATGAGTAAATCTTCAGAAAATCCAAAAGGCATTATAAGAATATTAGATGATGCAGAAGTAATTAGAAAAAATATTATGTCTGCAACAACAGACTCTTTAGCACAAATAAAATTTGATAAAGAAAATCAACCAGGAATATCAAATTTAATAAATATATATAGTGCAGTAACAGATTTGAGTATAAAAGAAATAGAAAATAAATTTGCTAACTCTCAATATGGGGAATTTAAAAAAGAAGTTGCAGATAAAGTAATTATTAAATTAAGTGAAATAAAAGAAAGATATTATGAGCTAATATCAAGTAAAGAATTAGATAAAATATTAGATGAAGGGCGAGATGCCACTAGAAAGATAGCTAAAATAAAATATGAAAAAATGAAAGAAAAAATAGGGTTAATAAGGTAAATATAAAAATGTATACTAAATTTTGTAAATAGTATGGCTCTCCAATTCCTGAAATTGTTAATGAGGCCAGAGGAGTTGCTGTTAAATGTAGAGCCTCTGAAAGTTATTTAAAGGCAATGAAAGGGGAAAATAATACTACAAATGTTACCACAAATGTTACTATAAAATTAAATGAAACAGAAAAAAAGATACTACAAATAATCACCAATAATCCCAATGTTACTCAAAAGGAAATTGCAGAAGAATTAAATGTAACAACAATGACTATAAAAAGAACTACAAATAAACTAAAAGAAAAAGGAATAATAGCTAGAGTTGGTGCAAATAAAAATGGATACTGGAAAATTCTATAAATTATAAAAGTAGGAGAAAAAACTCTTACTTTTTTCTTTTATATACTCTTTTTGAGTATTTTTACGAAAAAACTGTTCACTTTTCTATCTATCTATGATATAATAAACGTATAATATATTTTTGAAAAGGGGTGCAGGTTTGGAAAAAGATACTGAATTTTCCTTATGTGTGAAAGATGTAAAAGATAATGATACAGTTTTAAAAATGAAAAACTTTATACAACATTGTGATACTTCGTGTTATGAACATTGCTATAAAGTAGCTTTTATTAGTTACTTGATTTGTAAAAAATTAAATTTAGATTATAAAGCAGCTGCACGTGCTGGATTTTTGCATGATTTATTTTTGTATGATTGGCACGTAAAGTCAGAAGAACATAAACCTCTACACGGTTTTAGACATCCATATATAGCTTTAAAAAATGCTACCAAACTATATGATTTATCTAAAAAAGAACAAGATATTATAAAAAAACATATGTGGCCATTAACAGTTATTCCACCTAGGTATTTAGAAAGTTATATAGTTTCTTTTGTTGATAAATATTGTGCCATCACAGAGTCTATTAATTATTATAAAGAGAATAGAAGATTCCAAAAACTTTATAGATATGTGTATTTGTTTTTTGGATTGATAATTTTTAAATCAGTTTAAATAATAAAAAGTACTAGAAAGTTTCTAGTGCTTTTTGAAATTATGAGAAAATATATTTTTTCTATATTGTCTGTGCAAATTTATAAAAAAATACCAATACCTGACTAAATCAAGCACTGATACCTTTTATGTGGTGGTTTCAAGTGGAATCGAACCACTGACACGAGGATTTTCAGTCCTCTGCTCTACCAACTGAGCTATGAAACCATTAAAAATGGCGACCCGGAACGGGCTCGAACCGTCGACCTCTAGCGTGACAGGCTAGCGTTCTAACCAACTGAACTACCGGGCCACATAAACAAATTAATAAAAATGGTGGGCGCAATAGGGCTCGAACCTATGACCTCCTGCTTGTAAGGCAGATGCTCTTCCAGCTGAGCTATGCGCCCACATTATTATCACCACTTCATGTGACATGTATTAGTATACTAAATTTTTTTTAATTTGTCAATACTTTTTTCCAATTTTTCCAAAAATTTTAATTTAAAGTTGGAAGATTATCTACTTTAGACTTATCTTTATCGAAAAAGCATAAAAAAGAAGATGTAAAAATCTTCTTTTTTTAATTCTCAAAAATCTCTAATTGTTGCCTAAAAAAGCAATCATCTTTAGAAGTAAACAAATTCAAATTAGTATTCTTTTTTAAAATTTGTCTAACTTCCCATAAACCTAAACCAGTATTCTTAGGCTTGCTAGAATAACCTTTTTCGAAAATCTTTTCAGTATCAATATCTTTTTCATTGTAAGTATTTTCTATTAAAACATATTGCATATTATTAGAAGCCTTAGTATTAAAAATTATATTTATAACTTTATTATCACAAACGGTACTAGCTTCGATTGCATTATCAAGCAATATTCCTAAAATTCTAGTAAATTCATACATTTTCATATTAAGCACATTTAAATTTAAGAAAAAATCAATATGTATCTTAATTCCTTGTTCTTCAGCTTTTTTATATTTTGCCGTAAGTAAGCAATAAACACCAGGATTATTCACAACATTAGGATTTAAGGTTGTTAAATCATTAATTTTTTGGCAATCTACAAATAGATCTTTATAGTAAATTTTAAGTCCTTCAATATCATTACTATTAGCATATCCACCAATAGTTTGTATAATATTATTAAAATCATGTTTAAAAGCTTTAATAGAATCGTATAAAAACTCTAAAGTTTTGTTATATTCTTGACTTTGCTTTAACTCAATAGAAGTCACTTCCAATTTACTGATTTTTATTATGTTATTAACAACCATAAAGAAAAATAAAGTAAGTAAAAAGCTTGATAATACAATTATAATAATTGGTAAAGTATCAGTATAAAAAATAAGTAAATAGAACTGTACACTTATAATTGTACTAGCTAATATTGTGTTTAATAATAATTGGATATTACTTTCTTTAGAAAAATTATCTGAAATTTTAATACAAAAATTATTTCTTTTGATAATTAAATAAACTAGATACATTATAAAATATATTTGTAAAGATAATGCCATTTTATATATTGGGATAGTTGTTAAAATAGAATACGAAGAATACAAAAAGCTAGAATATATCTTGCATAGAATTGTTTCAAATAATAATGTAAACGCAGTAGGTATAAGTGCTATGAATATAGATTTTATTAATCTTGTTTTAAAAATAGACATAACAATTCCAGGAAGAATAATGCAATTTATATATAATCCTAAAGGAGCTTGTATAAAAATATTGCAAAAAGACGTCCATAATCCACTAAAAAGCACGTATTGGTACGTTTGCTTTTTAGAAACATCAAGCTTAAGTAAATTTTTAAAGATTAATAAATTAATATACATACCTAAAAAAATAAGTGGTGTATTTATTAGATTAGTCATTAGTGCATTAGGTTCTACTAAATAATTTTTTACTGATGAGAAAAAATACATTTGTTTAACCCTCCTTTTTTTAAAATTACTAGATTAATATAAATAATATTGTCGAATTTGTAAATGTTTTTTTGAAAAAAAATAAAAAACATATTATTATAAAAATATGTTATATCTCATAATTTTATTATTGAACTTAGTAGTAGAGGAATAATTTAAAATATTATTCATAAAATTAAATAAAAACACAAGGAGCAATGTAGTTTGGAAGTAAATACTTTCATAACTATCTGTGCCTTTGAGCGAAGCAAGAAAGGAATGGAATTTATAATGATAAAGTTAAAAAATCTTTTAATAGTAATTTTAATATTAATTATAATAGCAAGCGTATTTGTTGTTATAATAATGAACCATAATGAGACTGCAGTACTTGCTAATGGCACTACGATAAGTAATAAAAAATATGGCTGGGGAGTGAAAAGAGCAGATAATCATGAGCAACCTGATATAAGTGTATATAAAAGCATATTAGATAAGTATAACGGAATAAGTATGGGGAATAAAGATAAAAAAATTGTATATTTAACATTTGACCAAGGTTATGAAGCGGGCTATACACCACAAATATTAGATACTTTAAAAGCGAATAATGTAAAAGCAACATTTTTTATAACAGGACATTATTTGAACAGTGAAACAGATTTAGTAAAAAGAATGATTAACGAGGGACACATAGTAGGAAATCATACAGTTAATCATTACAGTATGCCAGAAATCAGTGATGATAAAATAAAAACAGAAATATTAGATTTGCACTCAGCAGTATTTGAAAAGACAGGATATGAAATGAAATATATGAGACCACCAAAAGGAGAATTTAGTGAAAGAACGTTACAATTAACATCTAATTTAGAATATACAACAGTTATGTGGTCATTAGCATATGACGATTACGATGAAAATAACCAAAAGGGAGAAGAATATGCAAAGAAAAAAATATTAGACAATATACATCCGGGTGCTGTAATATTATTACACGCTACTTCTAAAGATAATGCAAATGTACTAGATTATTGTATAAAAGAAATAAAAAATATGGGGTATGAAATAAAGAATATAGATGAATTTATTGCGTAATAACTTAATAGATATTTAAATAAAAGCTTGATATATAGCTATTTGCAAGTCAAGACCCGGATTGTGTCACCCAAGCTATGTTTTGACTAAAAATAGCTATATATCAAGCTTTTAGCAAGTATATCTTGAATTGTTACGTTATAATTCACAGCTTTTTATAAAACATATAAAGTACTTATATATTAATATTTTGCAATCAAAGACCCGGATTGTTACGCCCCAGCTATGTTTTTGATAAAAAATATTAATATATAAGTACTACTAATATTTATTTAGCTGTGAATAGAACATTATTACATAAAAAGTAAAACTTTTTTACAATAATATTTGCATTTTTTTAAAATATATGGTAAAATAACTGTACTAAAAAATGCGAGATGGAAGGAATGAAAGAAATGGAAATAATAAAAGCAGTCGCAATAATATTATACTTAGCTGTTTGCTTAGCAATAATAGTATTAACATTTTTACAATCTAAACAATCAGCAGGTGCTTCAGGAACAATAATAGGTGGAGAAAGCACAGAACATGGAAACTTTTATGAAAAAAATAAAGGTAGAACTAAAGAAGGCAAAATGATGAGATGGACTGTAATACTAGTAATAATATTTGCAATAATGTCTATAGCTTTAGGAATTTTCTTAGAATTTGCTAATTAAAAAAGTAATAACATAAAAAGCCAAATGTTGTGTAAATATTGAGGCTTTTTTCTTTTCCTAAAGGAAAAATAGAAAAGATGTTGAATATAATAAATATAACGTGAAAAATAGAGAAAGAAGTGAAGAAGATATGCCAAGAAACGCAGGTATAATTACGAGTAAAGAAGAGTGCTTAGAATATATAGCAACAACACAAGGAACAAACATAAATTTAAATAACATAAGTGAAGAATTAAAAAAAGATGCGGATGTAATATACGCATTAATATTAAAAAATCAATCTTTTATAAATGATCTTAGTGAAAATATTATTCCAATTAGTTATCCAAACATATTAGGAAATTTATTTACTTCTTTTGGTCCAAAAATATTTGACAAAATGTCACCGGAATTAAAATCTAATAAAGATTTTATGTTAAAAGCTCTAGCTTCATATCCAGCAGCAATTAAGTATATGGATAATAGCTTATTAAGAAACTTAGAATTTAGATTAGAAGCAGATAAAGTCATAGATAATAACATAAGCTATTATGAAAAACATAATTTAGAATTAGACTCTATAATAACTAAAAGCGATTTGAACCAAGAAAATGTAATATATGCTGAAACAACATTAGGCTTAAATTATGGAAAGTTTAAATTAGTAAAAAATTATCCTGAAACTTTAAAAACATTAGAAAGTATAGGAAACGGCCCAAAAGGAGAAATATTTAGTAATTGTTTAAAAAATATTAGCAGTAAAAATTTAGAAGAAACTGAATGGATTGCAGAACTAAACAATTTAGTAAGTAAATTTAATGACAAAAACTATGATGAATTATTATCTAATATAAACATTAGAAACGTAGATATAAACCAATTAAATAAAGTTTTATCACAGCCTAATTATTTTAACATAAAAACAGAAGAAGATATTATGAGATACGAGTATATTAGAAATGAAGTATGTAATGCTATAGCCAGTGGAGACAAAGAGAAAATATCACAATACCCATTAATTAGTGATATGAGCGAAAACGAACAAATGCGATTTGCTGTATTAGAAAAATTATATGGGTATGATTTAAGGCAAGCTGCAAATATAAGTAGTAAATATATAGGAATAAACGATATTAAAATAGAAGATCCAAAAAATACAAAATTATTGCTTAACTCAATGAACGATATCATATCTGAAAACAATATAGAAGAATTAAAAAAATTATATACATTAGAACCACTATTAATAAAATCACAAGATAAAACAACGCTAGAAAAAGAGCTAAAAACTCTGTATATGCAAGAATATAACAAAACATTATTTGATCCTAATAGCGGACGAGAAATATCTAATGAAGAGTTGGAACAATATTTGCGTAGTAGTGAAGATAAAAGCAAATATAAATTTATAGATGCAGGAACAGATTTTAATATGATTATGGCAACAGTAGGTAGCTATCAAGGAAACACTGTAATGGGGGATTACGCCGAATCTTGGAATAAAGAAAATCCAAAAACAGAAGGGTTTAATTGTAGCTATATAGGTAATGATATGTTAGCTCATGCACCTATTCAAGGTGTATGTTATGGTTTTTCTGAAATGGAAAATGATAGTTTGCTATTATCTAGTGATACGGTTTTAGGAACTACGCAAAATAAAAATTCTTTAAGTATTAGTAATAATGTAGGATTTTTAACTCCAGAAGAAATGAAAGCTTCTACAACGGAATATAATGAAATGATTTTTAAAAAAGAACAAAATGGGAAGGTAAAGCAACCAAATTATTTAATTGTGTTCAAAAGAGAAGGAGGATTTATGAATTTAGGTCCTGCGTTAGAAGCTGCAGATAGTTTTAAGAAAAAAGGCGTAGATTTGCCAATAGTAATAGTAGATGTTGAAAAATGTATAGAAAGCGAAAAAAGTAAGATAAATGCAATGCTAAAAGAAGCAGAAGATAAAAATAGCAAAGAATTATTTAGTAAAGCAGAAGCTAAACTTCACAATAATTTAAAAGCATCATATTATCAATACAAGTTTAGAGATGTTTTTGGTAAATATTCAGGACTACGAGAAAATTTTTCAAAGCAAAACTTAAAACAAGAACATAATAATCTAAAAGGAGATACTTATCAAAGATTGCATAAGCAAAATGAAATAGAGAGAGAAGCGGTTGAAACTAATATAGATGAGAAAAAATACACAAATAATGCACCAAATACTAATACAAAGGGGAGCACTCAGGTTGGCTTAAATACAAACGAAAGAAATAGTATTCAAAATAGCTTAAATGCAAACGAAAAAGAAAACTCACAAAATACTTTAAATACAGACGAAAAAGAATCAACACTAGGTTTAGGTGAAGATAAATACAATTACGTAAAACATTATCCAAAAACTTTAAAAAAGCTAGAAAGTATATGTGGAAGTACAAAAAACCAGGCATTCAGAGCTTGTATGAATGAGATGAATAATAAAAACTTAGAATTAACAGAATGGACAACAGAACTAAACAACTTAATAAACAGATTTAATGATGAAAAATTTGAAAAATTACTATCTACAATAGATGTAAAAAGCACAAATATAGAGCAATTAAGCAAAGTATTAGAACAGCCAAATTACTTTGATATAAAAAACGTAGAAGAACTTAAGAATTATCAAAATACAAAAATGGAAGTGTGTGATGCCATAATTAATGGAGATAAGGAAAAAGTATCTAAATATCCATTAATTAGCCAGATGGGAGAAAATGATCAATTAAGATTTGCTGTATTAGAAAAATTAATGGGATTAGACTTAAAACAAGCGGGAGCTATGTATAAGTACCAAGATTTAGATAAAATAGATGTAAAAGATACAAATGAGATAAAAACTTGGATTACAGCAATAAAAAAGGTTAATTCTGAAATAGATACAGATAAATTAAGAAAATTATATAATTTAGAGCCTCTTCCAGAAAGAGCGCAAAATAAATCTATATTAGAACAAGAAGTAAAATCTTTATATATGCAAAAATATAATGAAACATTATTCCAACCACAAAAAGGCGAAACAATACCAAGTGAAGAATTTGAAGAGTACTTACCTAAAGGAGCAGATAAGAATAATTACAAATTTATAGATGCAGGAACAGATTTTAATATGATTATGACTGCTGTTGGGGCATTTTCAGGAGAACGTAATTCTAATTATGCAAAATCATGGAATAGGGAAATTACCAATTCAAAAGGATTTTCTTGCAGTTATATAGGCAACGATATGTTAAGGCACGTGCATACATCAACGGTATACTATGGTTTTTCTAAAATGGAAAACGATAGTTTATTATTAGCAGGATCAGAAAATTTAGGTTCGGCCACAAACAAGAATGAGTTAGTTATTAACAACAACTCTGTGACATACCAAAATCCTGAAAATTTAAAAGCAAGTACATTTGACTTTAATGAAATGGTCTTCAAAAGGGAACAAGATGGAAAAAGAAAGCAACCAGATTACTTACTAGTTTTTAAGGAAAATGGAAAAATTTCAAATATGGAAAATACATTAACCGCAGTAGATGAGTTTAAGAAAGAAGGAATCGACCTACCAATCGTAGTAGTCGATGTTGAAAAATGTTTAGAAAGCGAAAAACAAAAAGTAGAAAATATGTTAAAAGAAGCAAAAGAAACAAACAATAGGGAACTGTTAGAAGTTGCAGAACAAAAAATGGCGACAAATACAGGGGGAAGAGCTATAGGAAGAGTAGATCCATTTGCAGAATATCGCAAAGAGCTATATGAATTAAATGCTCAAATTAGCCCAAGTGATATAAAAAACGATACAATAAAAGAAGAAGTATACCAAGAAGCATATGAACAAACAGAGCCAATGGAAAGGAAAAAAGAAGTTTCAAAAATAGTAGAATTAGCAAGAAAGATAAGAGATATAATAAAAGGCAGAGGAGGGAACAAAAATGGACGAGACGATGGAAGATAGAGAAAACATTATAAGAGAAAACATAATACTTTCAAAAAAAATATTGCAAATATTAAATGCAAACGATCCTGCTGAAAAAGTAGAACAAAGCACAAATAAGGGAAAAAATAGCACAGAATATATACTAGCAGAAGTTAATGACATAATAGAACACTCAAATGAAGAACTAAAAAAGAAGATACCACAAAATTTTATGAATATACTAATATCAGCAAAAGATAATTCTTACGTATCAGAATTAGACTATGAAAAACCTTTAAAAAATCAAATACAACATGAAACAAAAATAATATTAGGAATAATATATAGAGATTATTTATGCGACGAAAATAAAAAGCAAGAGTTAATAAAATACGAAAATGAATTACTAGAAAAATTCGAGCAAGAAAGAAATAAAAAATATTCTGTAGATAATCTATTTCAAAATAGACCATATACAACTAATATTCAACAACCAAACCAAATACAAGATAATGAACAAAATAAAATAATAGAATACAAAGAAGAAAAATGGTATGAAAAAATAATAAATTTCTTTAAAAGTTTATTCGGAAAAAAATAATGTTAAATAAATATATTTGGTATTTTCATACAATATAGTTATTTTAAATAATAGTTCGGCTTATAAAAACAATAATGAGCTTTAAAATAACTATATTTCAAGAAAAATAATATGCATAAATTATGAATTTTTGGTAAAAATTATATAATAATACTTGAAAAGTATTCAAAATTGATATAGAATATAAAAATCAAGAATAAATTTTAGGAGGTTTGTATGATAAAAGTAGGAATTAATGGAATGGGAAGAATAGGAAAGCTAACTTTACAAGTAGCTTTAGAAAAAGGAGACATAGAGGTTGTTGCTGTAAACGACCCGTTTTTAGCTGCCGATTATATGGCGTATATGCTAAAATATGACACTGTACATGGTAGATTTAACGGACAAGTATCAGGAAAAGATAACATTTTAACAGTAAATGGAAAAGAAATAAAAGTATTTAACGAAATGGATCCACATAATATACCATGGGGAGAATTAGGAGTTGAATATGTAATAGAATGTTCAGGAGCATTTACAACATTAGAAAAAGCACAAGCACACATAGATGCAGGAGCTAAAAAAGTAGTTATAAGTGCACCATCAAAAGATGCACCAATGTTTGTAATGGGAGTAAATCACGAAAAATATGATAGTAGTATGAATATTATATCAAATGCTTCTTGTACAACAAACTGTTTAGCACCATTAGCAAAAGTTATAAATGATAATTTCGGAATAAAAGAAGGATTAATGACAACAGTACATTCAACAACAGCTACACAAAAAACAGTAGATGGAGCTTCTAAAAAAGATTGGAGAGGCGGAAGAGCTGCATCAGCAAATATAATTCCATCAACAACAGGAGCTGCAAAAGCAGTTGGAAAAGTAATTCCAGAATTAAATGGAAGATTAACAGGAATGGCATTTAGAGTACCAACAGTAGATTCATCAGTTGTGGATTTGACTTGTAACTTAGAAAAACCAGCAACTTATGAAGAAATCTGTGCTGCAGTTAAAAAAGCATCAGAAAATGAAATGAAAGGTATTATAGAATATGTAGATGAACCAGTTGTATCATCAGATTTCATTCATGACAGCCATACATCAATATTTGATAGTAAAGCAGGAATAGCATTAACAGATACATTTGTAAAATTAGTAGCTTGGTATGACAATGAATGGGGATATTCAAATAAATTAGTAGATTTAGTAAGATATATAGCAACAAAATAAAATAATAAATATAATATTAAGTAGTAATTAAATAATTTGTAACAATTCAGTAGATATTTAAATAAAAGTTTGATATATTCTGAGCTATTATAATAATTTTATATTACTGCATATGTAAATAAAGAAAGGATTTGAATTTAGTATGAATAAGAAAACAGTTGAAGATATTGATGTAAAGGATAAAAAAGTATTAGTAAGATGTGATTTTAATGTTCCTCAAGATGAAAATGGAAATATCACAGATAATAGAAGAATAGTAGCTTCTTTAAAAACAATAAATTATTTATTAGACCATGATGCAAAAGTAATATTATGCTCACATTTAGGAAGACCAAAAGGTCAAGTAAATGAAAAATTTTCATTAAAACCAGTAGCAAAAGAATTAAGCAGATTGTTAGGAAAAGAAGTAAAAATGAGTAAAGACGTTATAGGAGAAGATACAAAAAGATTAGTAAGCGAATTAAGACCAGGAGAAGCAATCTTATTAGAAAATGTGAGATTTCATATAGAAGAAGAAAAAAATGACAAAGAATTTGCAAAAGAATTAGCTTCTTTAGCAGATATATATGTAAATGATGCATTCGGTACAGCACACCGTGCGCATGCTTCAACAGTAGGGGTAACAGAATACTTACCATCAGTAGCAGGATACTTATTAGAAAAAGAAATAGTATTCTTGAGCAATGCATTAGAAAATCCAAAAAGACCATTTGTAGCAATATTAGGTGGTAAAAAAGTATCAGATAAAATATCAGTAATAGATAGTTTATTAGATAAAGTAGACTCATTAATAATAGGTGGAGGAATGGCATATACATTCTTTAAAGCTAAAGGATATGAAGTAGGAACATCTATTTGCGAAGAAGATAAATTAGATTTAGCTAGAAATATGTTAAAGAAAGCAGAAGAAAAACATGTAAACTTATTATTACCTGTAGATATACATGTAGCAAAAGAGTTTAGCGAAGATTCAGATGATATGTACGTAGACAGTACAAACATTCCAGCCGACTATATGGGATTAGACGCTGGTCCAAAATCTGTTGAGCTATATAAAGAAGTATTAAGAAAAGCAAAAACAATAGTATGGAATGGTCCATTAGGAGTATTTGAAATGGATAAATTTGCTACAGCTACAAACCAAATAGCAGAAGAATTAGCAAAACTAGATGACTGCATAACAATAATAGGTGGAGGAGACTCATCAGCAGCAGTAGAAAAAGCTGGATTATCAGATAAAATGACACATATATCAACAGGTGGAGGAGCATCTCTTGAACTATTAGAAGGAAAACAATTACCAGGGTTAGTAGCTTTAGATGATAAATAAAATTAGTGAACTTTAGAAGATTTCTTCTAAAGTTCATAATTAGTAAATTTGTAATATTAAAAATAATTAATGTATAGTATTTTATTATTTTTGGAGGTTTTATGAGAAAAAAAATTATTGCAGGAAATTGGAAGATGAATAAATTACCAAACGAAGCAATGGAATTTATAGAAGAACTTGCACCGTTAGTAAAAGACACAAAAAATGAAGTAATACTATGTGTGCCATACATAGATTTATTTTATGCATTATTAACAGTACAAGGAACTAATATAAAAATAGGTGCACAAAATATGCATTATGAAGAAAGCGGTGCATATACAGGAGAAATATCAGCAGAAATGTTGAAAGCAATAAATGTAGAATATGTAATAATTGGTCATTCAGAAAGAAGACAATACTATAACGAAACAGACGAAACAGTCTCATTAAAATTAAAAAAAGCAATAGAAGTCGGACTAAAACCAATTTTTTGTGTAGGTGAAACTTTAGAAGAAAGAGAAGCGGGAAAAGCCGAAGAAATTATTACAAATCAAGTAAAACAAGGCTTATCAAAAGTAAAAAAACATCAACTTCAAAATTTGATAATAGCATACGAACCAATATGGGCAATAGGAACTGGAAAAACAGCAACAGCAGAAGATGCAAATAATTCAATAAAAGCAATAAGAAATGAAATATTAAAATTATATGGTAAAGAAATTGCAGAAAATATAATAATTCAATATGGTGGTAGCGTAAAATCTACCAATGCAAAAGAATTATTCGAAATGAGCGATATTGATGGCGCATTAGTAGGTGGAGCAAGTTTAAAAGCAGATGAATTTGCTAAAATCGTAGAATATGATAAATAAGGAGGGTATGAAATGAAAAATAATTTAGTAATGTTAATGATATTAGACGGATTAGGTTTAAACGAAAATGAAGAAGGAAATGCATTTAAATTAGCGAATACACCAAATTTAGATAGATTAATGAAACAAAATCCAAATACAATTCTTCATACAAGTGGATTAGATGTGGGACTACCAGAAGGACAAATGGGAAATTCAGAAGTTGGTCATACAAATATAGGAGCTGGAAGAATAGTATATCAAGAATTAACTAAAATAACAAGAGACATAGAAATGGGAGACTTTTTTAGTAATGAAGAATTAGTAAAAGCTGTAGAATATTGCAAAAAAAATAATTCAAAATTACATTTAATGGGGTTATTATCAGATGGAGGCGTTCATAGTCATATTAGACATTTATATGGACTATTAGAGCTAGCTAAAAGAAAAGACTTTGAAGATGTATACATTCATTGCTTCTTAGATGGAAGAGATACTCCACAAGCATCAGCAGAGAATTATATTATGGATTTACAAGAAAAAATAGAAGAAAAGCAAGTTGGAAAAATTGCAACATTAATTGGTAGATTTTATGCGATGGATAGAGATAAAAGATGGGAACGTGTAGAAAAAGCGTATAGAGCATTAGTAAAAGGAGAAGGCGAACGCTCTATAAATCCTGTTCAAGCAATAGAAAGGTCATATCAAAAAGAAATATTTGACGAATTCGTAGAACCCATAGTAATAGTAAATAAAGAAGATAAACCAATAGCAAAAATTGAAAAAAATGATGCAGTAATCTTCTTTAACTTTAGACCAGATAGAGCAAGAGAAATAACGAGAGCCTTAGTAGATAATAATTTTAATGAATTTGAAACAGAAAAAAATTTAAACCTATATTATGTATGTTTTACAGAATATGATAAAACAATACCAAACGTAAAAATTGCATTTAAACCAACAAAATTAGTAAATACATTTGGAGAATATATAAGCAAAAAAGGATTAAAACAATTAAGGATAGCAGAAACGGAAAAATATGCTCATGTAACATTCTTTTTTAATGGTGGAGAAGAAAAGCAATATGAAGGAGAAGACAGAATATTAGTACCATCTCCAAAAGTAAAAACATATGACATGCAACCAGAAATGAGCGCCGAAGAAGTTACAGAAAAAGTAGTAGAAGCAATAGAAAATAAAAAATACGATTCTATAATCTTAAATTACGCTAATCCAGATATGGTGGGGCATACGGGAAGTTTAAAAGCAGCAATAAAAGCTGTAGAATTTATAGACCAATGTGTAGGAAAAGTGGAAAAAGCAGTTCTAGAAGTGGGCGGAATGTTATTAATAACAGCAGACCATGGAAATGCAGAACAAATGATAGATTACAAAACAGGTGAACCACATACTGCACACACAACAAATCCAGTTCCATTAATATTAGTAGGAAAAGATAATACAACTTTAAAAGAAGGTAAATTAGCAGATTTAGCACCAACAATGTTATATCTATTAGGATTAGAAATACCTCAAGAAATGGAAGGTAAAGTATTAGTAGAAGAATAGTACTATACAAAAAGCAAAAAATGTGATAAAATATTAAAAGTTGTAAAAAATTAAAAGGAGGAATTAATAATGTCAGGACACAGTAAATGGCATAACATTCAAGCAAGAAAAGGAAAACAAGACGCTCAAAGAGGAAAAATATTTACAAAATTAGGAAGAGAAATTTTAATGGCGGTAAAAGCTGGAGGACCAGATTTAGCTTCAAATGCAAAATTAAGAGATGTAGTTGCAAAAGCTAAAGCAAATAACATGCCAAATGATACTATAGATAAAGCAATTAAAAAAGCAAGTGGTGAAGGTAGCTCAGCACATTATGATGAAATAGTATATGAAGGATATGGACCAAATGGTGTAGCTTTAATAGTAAATGCGTCTACAGATAATAAAAATAGAACAGCATCAGATGTAAGACACGCTTTCGATAAATCAGGTGGTAATTTAGGAACAGCTGGTTGTGTATCATATTTATTTGAAAGAAAAGGCGTAATAGTAATAGAAAAAGAAGCCACAAAAATGGACGAAGAAGAATTAATGATGTTAGCTATAGAAGCTGGAGCAGAGGACTTCCAATCAGAAGGTGAAGTGTATGAAATAACAACTGCACCAGAAGATTTTTCAAAAGTAAGAGAAGAATTAGAAAAAAATGATATAACATTCTTAGAAGCTGGAATTCAAATGGTGCCATCTACATATATCAAGTTAGATGAAAAAGGGGCACAAAAAATGCAAAATTTAATAGATAGACTAGAAGATTTAGATGATGTTATAGAAGTATTCCATAATTGGGAAGAAGAATAGAAGAAATAAAACGTAATTTTCGACAATTATAAATAAAAGCTTATGGAAGGAAATGTATAACTATGAAAAATAAAAAGATAATAATAACAGTATCAATAATTGTAGTAGTACTCATTATAATTGCTATAATTGCATTTGTTGCTACTAAAAACAATAGAAATAACTTAGAAAATCTAAATAACTTAAATGAAAATACTTTATTAGAGAACGAATTAAATATTGTAAATGAATTAAGTTTAGAAAATGAAATTTCTTTAGAGAATGAAGTACTAGAAAATCAAGTGAATGTAGCAAATAATGATGAAAACCAAATTAATTCTGAAAACGAAGTTAATGGGGAAAATTCTGGAACACCATCGTCTGGAAGCGACTCTAATACAGATACTCCAAACAATGATAACGAGCCTAACAGCAGTAATAATAATAGTGGCAATAATGATGCTAATAACAGTGGTAATAACAATAACACTGAACCAGTAGTATATCCAACATACCAAAAATTATCATATGGCAGTTCAGAAAACGGAAGAGATTTAGCATACTATTCAATAGCGCCAGATAATTATACAAGTACATTATTAATGGTATTCGCAATACACGGTTATGAAGACGGATACGCTAAAGACGGACAATTATTAGTAGATACAGCAGAATATTTAAAAAATTATTATCAAAACAAATTACAAACTGAAATGGCGAATACTAGAGTATTAATAGTACCATGTGCAAATCCAGATGGATTATATGAAGGAACAACTAATAACGGATTTGGAAGATGTAACGCAAAAGGAATAGACTTAAACCGTGATTTTGATGCATTACACAAAGTATTTAATAGTGCAAGAAACTATACACAATATCCATTCTCAGCAAAAGAATCA
The DNA here is from genome assembly GCA_944391575.1 of uncultured Clostridia bacterium. GTDB lineage: Bacteria > Bacillota > Clostridia > TANB77 > CAG-508 > CALXUC01. The sequence continues at coordinate 43,561 of CALXUC010000004.1, forward strand.
CAAGCTTTAAGAGATTTAATATATGCAGAAGATCCAGACGCAGTATTAGACCTTCACGGCTGGGAAAATTGTACAATAGGTGATGGAAAATTAGCAGATGTATTTAAAACATATGTGGGGTTAAATCATAAAACAGAATTTAACTCAAACTGTAACGGATACTTATCTTATTGGGCACACTTACAAGGAGCAGATAGTCTTTTAGTAGAATTCAGAAACACAAGTATCCCTAAGGAAAGCGTAGCACAAGCAATAGATAAAATATTAGAAATAATATAAAAATTTAAATTAAAAAACAAGAAAAATCTTGATATATAGCGATTTTAGATAATGCGAATACGAATAAAAATAATTAGAGCTTCTTATTGTTTTTATGAGTCGAGCTATTTATTTAAAATCGCTATATATCAAGATTTTTCCTATTTCCCTAGTGATTTAAAAATCTATTTATTACAAACGTATTACAAAAATATTACAATTATGTTAAAAAAAGAAAAAATATAAAAAATTGTTGAAAAAAAAGGAAAAATAAAGTATAATTATTATAAATGGATAGTTAGGTAAATTGGAGGCGTGACCATGAATAAAAAAATTTTTAATATAGTAAAAATTGTATTAGTGATAATAGTAATTTTATTTATTTTATCACCTGACATTTATGCTACTACTAGTATGCCAAATGCTGATGAATTACATAGTCAAGCACAAGATTTCATAAATAAAGGACAATCAAGTGCTAAAATTGATGTTAATAAAATAGCAGAAATAATGAAGCCATTAGCCTCAATATTATTAGCAATAGGAACTGTAGTATTAGTTGTAGTAACAGCAGTTATGGGTGTAAAATATATGTCTGCTACACCAGATGTAAGAGCTAAATTAAAAACGCAACTTATAGGAATTGCAGTATCAGCAATAGTATTATTTGGAGCATATGGAATTTGGTCATTAGCTTACACAATAATGAGCGATTTAACAAAATAAAATATAAATAAAAAACATAGGAGGTTTAAGTATGGGTACATATACAATACCAAGAAATCTAAAAGGGGAAACGAGATTATTATTAATATTCTCAATCAAGTCTTTAATAACAACAGCAATAGGAGCAGCAATAGGTGGTCTTTTCTATTTAATTATTGGTTTAGGATTTGGGCAAGAGACAGCAGGTTATATTGTATTAGGAATTTTTGGCTTAATTGGATTTGGAGTAGGAACTATTAAAATACCAACAATAGCCGGACTCCCAATTACTAAAAAAATAGGTGGAGAATCTATTGATCAAATAGTAATAAGATTTTTTAAATTTAGGATGACGAAAAAGAAATATGCTTATTTTATAACTAAGGAGGGAGAAAAATAATGGATACTACAACAATAATATTAATTGTATTAGCTTGTGTTTTAGTTTTAATAATTCTTTTGGGTGGAATATATTTCGCTATAAGTGCAAATGAAAAAAAGAAAAAAGCTGCACAACAAAAACAAGCAGAAAGATACTTAGCTGGAGCAATGGATGTACCAATTACATCTATGGATCAATTTATGGAATTTGACGAAATAAAAGATAATATGATAATTAGAAGAAATAGAACACAATATGTTATGGCAATACAATGCCAAGGTGTAAATTATGACTTGTTATCAGAAGAAGAAAAATTAGCAGTAGAAGAAGGATTTATACAATTTTTAAATACATTAAGATTTCCAATTCAATTATATGTTCAAACAAGAACTTTAAATTTAAAAGATATTATAGAAGAATATAGAGGCAGAATGAAAGAGAAAAAAGATGAGATAGAAAAATTAAGATTAAAATTAGATCAAGTTAAATTAACTGGAAACTTAAACCAAATAGATAAATTAGAATTTGAAATAAGAAGAAGAGAAAACGTATTTGAATATGGAATGGATATATCAGAATATATTGCAAGATTAAGTTTAAATAGTAACATATTACAACAAAAAACATATGTAATAGTTTCATACTATGCAGCTGAGACAGGCGAAGGTGGAAATCTTCCAAAAGAAGAACTAGATAGTAGATGCTTCTCAGAATTATATACAAGATGTCAATCTGTAATAAGAACATTAGCATCTGCAGAAGTTCAAGGAAGAATTTTATCTTCAGAAGAATTGGCAGAATTATTATATGTAGCATATAACAGAGAAGATTCAGAAAATCTTCAATTATCTAAAGTATTAGATTCAGAATACGATAGCTTATATAATAAAGGTAAAGATATATTATTGAAACGTCAAGAACAATTAGATGAACAAATACAATTAGAAGCAATAGATTTAGCAACAGATAGTATATTAGAGGCAGATCGAAAGAGAAGAGAAAAAGAAGAATTAAGAAGAATGGAAGTACAAGAAAAAGCCTTAAACTTATTAGAGCAATATAAAGGACAAATGGATCCAGAATTATATGAAGAATCTACTAAAGAAATAAAGAGAAGAATAGTTAGAAAGAAAAAGATACAAGAGCAAGTTGCAGACCAAGATTTAGCAAGTGCAAGAGCAGCAAATGGAGAAATAGTAGAACAAAATATAGAAAGCGAAAACTCAGAAGAAGAAAAGCCTAAAAAAACAAGAGGAAGAAAACCAAAAAAGGTAAGTGAAGAAGATGAAAGTATAGATAAAAAAGCTATGTAAAACAACTAGGCAACGACAAAAGAAAATAAAAGGAGATGTTAGTTGATGAAAAAGAAAGCTGAACACAATAATAATAATGACAACCAAGCAATGAATGCATATAATCCATTAATAAACAGCGTAGAAGAGCAAACTCTATTAGAAAAAAATAAGAAAAACTTAAAAGACTTAATAGCGCCAGCAGGCATAGATGCAACGCATACAAACCATTTAGAAATAATATCAAGTAAGAAAAAATATGCAAGAACAATGATTGTAACTACAATACCAAGAATGTGTACATTCCCAGAATTTTTAAGAGGTATGTATACATTTGGAGATTTAAATACATCAGTATTTATAAATCCTATTAGTGAAAGTACTTCTCAAACAGACCTTAACAGAACAATTAATGAGTTAGAGTCTGAAAGAGTTGTAGCTATGGATAGAGGAGATATTAACCGTGAAAGATTATTAGCGCAAAAAAGAATAGAAGCAGAAGACTTAAGAGATGAAATCGCAGCAGGATTTAATAAATTATTCCAAGCATCTATGATGTGTACATTATTTGCATATAGTCTAGAGGATTTAGACAAAAATACAGAAATGTTATCAGCAGAAATGAGTAAAACATTAATAGGTTTAAAACCTGCATGGGCAATACAAGAGCAAGCTTTTCGTTCAAATATGCCGTTTTGTGATAATAAAATTGGCAAAAATCATACTTTTGATAGAAGTTCAATGGGAACAGTATTTCCATTCTTCACTTCAGAAGTGGGACACCAAACAGGTATACCAATAGCATTTAATAGGCAGACAGGATTACCAATATTATTTGATAACTTTAGCCCGAAATTAACAAATTATAACATGGTTATATTTGGTAAATCTGGTGCTGGTAAAGGTGTTACAATAAAAACTATAACAGCTCGTTCATCTGTATTAATGGGAATAGAAAGTTTAGCACTAGATGCTGAAGGTGAGTATGGAATAGTTGCAGAAAGTTTAGGTGGAATAAACGTTAATATAAGCCCAAACTCAAAAACAATTATAAATTTGTTCGATATAGAACCAGAAGTAACAAGAGACGAAATAACAGGAAAAGAAAGAGTAGCATTAAATGTAGAAAATAAAGTAGAGGACGTTACACAAGCTTTACTTACTATGGCAAGAGGTAGTACAAGAAGTAGAGAAGTAAACGAGCTTACAAAACAAATTATAGCAGAAGCTGTAGCAGATGAGTATATGTCTTTAGGAATAACAAATAATATAGAAAGCTTATATAAACCAATACAAAATGGAGAAATAAAAAAATTAGAAGATAGAGAAAAGAAAGAAATGCCAACAATAGGCTCTTGGTATAGAAGGATTTTAGCAAATGAAAAATCAAATACAAACCCAGATTATCGTTTCCATTATAGTTACTTAGTAAAAGTTATGAAACAATACATAAGAGAATATGATGGTCAAATGGCTTACTTCGACGGACAATCAACATTTGAATTGTTAGACGATGTACCATTTATAAATCTAGATATATCACAACTAGAGGAAAGATTTGCAAGACCATTAGCACAACAAATATTACTATCATGGATTTGGGAAAAATACGTTAAAAAGAATAGTGAAGATAAGAAAAAAGCTAAAAAGAAAAGAGTATTAATAGACGAAGCATGGATGTTGCTTCCATACCCAGAAGCTGTAGACTTCTTAAATACTATGGCAAGACGTGCAAGAAAAAGAAACGTATCTCTATGCGTAATGTCACAAAAATTCCAAGACTTCTATGAAAAACCAGAAGTACAAGCAGTATTAACATCATCAGATACAAAGCTATTTTTAGCACAAGATAAATCAGAAATACAATATTTAAAAGAAGTATTTAAATTAAGCGAAGGAGAATCAGCTTTCTTAACTACATGTAATAGGGGCGAAGGATTATTAAAAGTAGGTCCAGATTCAGCAATAATTGCAATACAACCTACACAGAAAGAATTCGAGTTTGTTGAAACAAACGTAAACGAAATGAAAAAAATACAAGAACGTAAAAAACAAGAAGCAGCAAGAAAAAGCAGAGGATATTAATTTAATTATAATATTAAATTTAGAAAGGAGTGCATATGAAGAAATTATATAAATTTATAACAATAACATTAGTAAGTATAATTTTAACAAATGCATTACTTTCTAATGTGGTAATGGCAATCGATAAAGAAGATGACCCATTTTTACAACATACTAATACAGATTTTAGTAATATAATGACAGGTGAAGATATAAATAAATATGGAGAAACTGGAGAGGCGGAAGGCTCTAGTAATAAGTATAGACCAGTAAATAGAGTTAATGGCGGAACTAATTTGGAACCGGTTTCAAATAAACACGATAGAGATACTAATCTACAATCAGAACAAAGTAGTTTTATAGCTACACAATTAGCGGCTATAGTAGGGATAATACCAAGTCTTTTCCAACTTATAATGAGTTCATGTGTTGGAATAGATGTAACATCATCAAAAGAAGCATATACAATACAAAACTTATTGATGGGGAAGTATGACTTATTTGATATAAATATATTTGTTACAAGTTCTCCAAATTCTACAGGTGCTTCAGGACAGGGAGAATCAAGCTTTAATGCAGTTATAAAAGAAGGAGTAGCTTCTTGGTATGGTACAATACGAAACATAGCTATTATAGCAAGCTTTATAGTTTTATTATATGTAGGAGTACGAATGGCAGCTTCAACAACTGTATCAGATAGAGTAAAATATAAAAAAATGTTAACAGCATGGATTACAGGTTTTGCGTTAATATTTATATTACATTATATTGTATTAATATTAATAACATTCTCAAATCAATTAGTAAATATCTTATCAGCTTTAGCTCCAGAAGGAGAAACTCCTTTTGAGTATGCTATTTTAACAAGAATACTTTCTGCCAACGCAGACGGATGGAATCACTTGTTGCGAACAATACTATATGCTATGTTAGTATGGTACCAATTTAAGTTTTTCTTCATGTATTTAAAAAGGGTTATATCGAATGCATTTTTAATATTAATCTCACCATTAGTAACAGTTACATATGCAATAGATAAATCAAATGACTGTAAGGCACAAGCTTTTAACTCATGGTTAGAAGAATTTATTACAAATACATTTATACAGCCAATGCATTTAATATTATTTTTAGTTTTACTATATTCAGCAGGAGCGATTGCAGAATTATATCCAATAATTGCAATATTATTTATGTTTGGTATAGGACAAGGAGAAAAATTATTAAGAGGATTATTCAAGTTAAAAGGAACTTCTGTCGGTTCAGTAACTGAGGGTACAACATTCTCAAGTTTAGTCGCCAAAATATAGATAAGTAAAGGAGTGAAAGGAGTATGTATGAAAAATAAAAATTTAGGTAAAGCAATAAAAATTACTTTAATTATTTTAGTAGTAATATTTATAATATTATTAATGATAGTAGGAAGTAGAGAAATAGAAAAGCAAAATACTCCTATTTACTCAACGATAGAAGAAATGCCAGATGTTGCAACATTAATAAATCAAATGTATGGAGAATACAAAAAAATGGAAGATTCTCAAGACGAAAGATATTTTAAAGATATTTATGTAGATTTAAAATATGGATTATATGAAGGGGAAAATTCCAAAAAAGATTTCTATAATTCTTTAATAACAACTGTAGCGCAAAAAATGAATTACGAAAATGTTAGAGTTATAGATGAAGAAAAACAAATAGAAATAAGAATAGTATGCGATACGGAAAATGGAGAATTAATAGGAAGTTACATAAATGGTGATACAAATTTTTATGGACATTATGAATCACAAAAAGCGTTGGCAAATTATAAGAAAACGGCAATAACAGAACTTAATATAGAGTCTAATGAAATAAATACTTTAATACAAAATGGATGGAATAAAAATACTTTAAGTATAGGAGAAGCAGAAGATGAGATTGATGATTATATAGAATATTCAGATTTTGGAATAAACATATATGAAATAGATGAAAAGGTTTTCAACTTATTATTTGATACGAGATATACTGAAACAGTAGTAAACGGAATAAAAGTAGGAGACACTTTTGAAACAATAATATCTAAATTAGGAGCACCTACATTTGGAAGCGAAGAAGATGGCTATATAGGATATAAAGGAGAAGAATTATATGTATTTTTTAATGAAGACCAAATCTCTATATATCCTGTAGAAGATGAAGTAAAAAGTATTAATTCACTTGTAGAACGATATGAAGAAGATGGCTCAATAAAAAGATTAGTGTCAGGTGCTACAGATTTATGGGAAAATTATGAAAATTATTATTATGATGAATATACAGTAGATTTATCTTATCCTTTAGCAGGAATAAAATTTCAATTTGGAGTATCAGAGAACCATGGAATAAAAATATATAATAATTTTATAGGAGAAATAGTAGAAAATTATACTCAAGAAGAATTAAGTGAAATGGAAATCGAAATACCATCGTACATATATTTTGTAGAAGAAGATTCAGTGAATGAATATGAAAGAGAAAGAAATTATTTAATACAAGCAACTAGTGAAGATGGGGACTATGAAAACGATGAAGACTGGAAATATGTATAAAATAAGGAGGTGATCTTATGAATATAATAAAAAAATTTGTATTAATTTTTATAATTGCTTTAATAACAATATTAGGAATTATACCATCTTTTTCTTATGGTGAAGCATTAAATGATGCACAAAGGAAAGCTTTGGTAGATGTTGTAGTAAAAATAATAGATGAAGGTAATAAATCAAGAGTATTAAGATATTCACAAGGTCATCGTATGTATGGATATGATTGGAGAAAAGTAACTCAAAGTACTAAACAGTTAACAACAGGATATGTTAATTTAACTGATGCAGACTTAATAAGAGTGAAAGAGATTTTAGTAAGAGATTTAGGTGCGGATTGGGACGATGTATCAATGCCTAAAGTAAAAGCTTATTACTGTAATTTTCTAGGAGACGATATAAAAGATACAATACCATTCGATTGTTCTTCATTAGTTAGTGCTGCATATCATATGACGGTTGGAACTCCTTATGGAAATTGGGCTTGGAATTCTAGTAAATATTCTGAAAGTTCAGAATGGTTTACTGTTTCATCTGATATGTCTTCAGTAAAACCAGGAGATATATTATGGAAAAAAGGTCACGTTGCAGTATATTTAGGAGACTGTTATGGTAATGGAAAGCAGTATATTGCAGAAGCCCGCGGATTTGCAAGAATTAGTAAATCAAGTGAAGTTATGAGACAAAAGTTACTAGCTTTTTTAAGTGCAAATCCTAAATACATAGCAGATCACCCAAGTTATAATAAAAAAATGCCAACTTTACAATTACCTGAAAATGGAGTTATGGATGTAACCAAACAAGTTGTTATAGTTGAATATAGTCCAACAAGATTTGATAAAGTGGCCTCATATATTGGACCAATTTCTGCAGTAGACACAGTAATAGATGTTACAAATTTAACTACTACTAATCCAGGAGATGGTAGCGGAATAGGTTCAGACAATACTTCAGGATTATCTCATGATCCTATAGTATTACCTGGAAACAATACTACAGTATGGCCAAAAGATATGGTATTAGAAGACCAATTATTAGCTACATCTGAAGGATATTTTTATAAAGGAACACCTACATACGGTCAATATATTGGAAGAATAAGCTTATTTAACTGGTTAATAGAAGGAACGGAAAACGTCCTAGACTGGCTAATTGGATTTGTAACTTATGCATTTAAAGCAGTTTTAATTGGCTGGACTGCAATTATGGAAAATGTAATATCTAATATTTTAAACTTTGGGATTACACCTGAGGCAACTGAAACAACAGCGGCTTTAAATGAAAGTGTAGTCCTAACTAAAATTCCTTTGGGAGTACTAACGGCATATAATGAAGATGAAGCTGAATCAAAATTAGGCTTAACGCAAGTAGCAACATCAGGAAATAATGCAAATTCTTCTTCAAGCACTACTCAAAACAATAAACCGACAGTAACTCAAGAATCTGATATAGATGCATCAGAAACAAAAAAAAAAATAACTATTGAAGATGTACTTTTTAATAGAGTACCTGTATTAGATATAAATTTTTTTGATTTTGAAAATGCAGGTGGGCAGAAATTAAGTGAAGGTAGTTTACTATATAAAGTAAGGGAAACAATAGCAAACTGGTATTATGTAATAAGAATGGCAGTAATTATGGGAATGTTAGTAGTATTATTGTACATCGGTATAAAAATTGCAATATCAGTTCCAAGCCAAGAAGCTGAATATAAAGCTAAATTAATAGATTGGTTAGTAGGCTTTATAATTGTTTTCTCTATACATTACTTTATGGTATTAATAATAAATTTAAATAATCAAATTGTAAAAGTATTAGACCCAGTTATATCTGCAAGCACTACTGTGGATACTCCACAAGTAGAAACTGGTACAAGTAGCAATGTTACAACAACAAATGATGGACAAACTAGTTTATATGAAGCAATAAGAATACAAGCATACGACATTAAGGCAACTACAGGGTTAACTGCAGCAATTATGTATATGGTTTTAGTATTCTTCTTAATTAGATTTATTATATTTTATGCAAAAAGGATGTTTATATTAGCAGTTTTAACAGTAATTTCACCTATTATGGGACTGCTATATTCTATAAATAAGAAAAAATATAGAATTGGTGATTGGGGCAAAGAATATATATATAATGTCTTAATACAATTTGTACATGTTGTTATTTATACAGCTATAGTAGGACTTGCTTTTGACGTATCTAAGACATCCACATTTAGAGGGGGATTGATAGCATTAATGACATTAGCTTTCTTGATGGGAGCAGAAAATCTAGTTAAGAAAGTCTTCGGCTTTAATAAGGCTTCAAGTACAGGTAGTTTAATGAATTCTACACTTGGACAATTAGCTGCTGTAAAAGTTGGTTCAGCATTATATCACAAAGCTGGAGAAAAAACAGAAAAACTTGCAGGTAGCCTAAACTTTATAGACAGAAAATATCAAAATTTTAAAAATTCGCAACTAATGGATACCTCAACAGCTGCATGGAATCATAATTATAATTCACCAGAAGGTGTTGAAGAGACACCTGAAGATGCTAAAAAAAGAAGAGCTACAAAATTATTAGCTTCTAAAGGATATATACCAAATTCTACAAAAGCAAACAATTTAAATTATAAAATTGACGAAAACAGCGTACCAGAATATTTGGATTTCGATAGAGAGAAATATTTCAATATGAGTTCAATTAATCTTAGATTAGCAGAAGCTATGGGGGAGGAAGAACAAGCAAGAAAGGCTTATGCAATGCAAGGTATAAAAGATATATTACATTCTACAACAGGTATGTTTTCAGTAATGGCAGCAGTACCTATGTTAGTAATATCTCCTAAATACGGACTAGGGTTAGGGGCTTATGGTGTGCACGCACTTGCCTCAAGTATGGGACGTAGGAAGATACAAGGCGCCAAAAACTTTGGAAAGAAAAGAAAGTGGACAGGTAAAAGATTAATATTTGCATGGGCGACAAGTGGCTTAAGTGAAGGAATGGCAAATATGAAGATGAATTCTGATGATACTAAGTATGTATTGCAAACAACACATATGAAAAAAGTAGAATTATTAAAAAGAGCTAGAGAAATCGAAGATGAACTAGCAAAAGAAATTGTAGAGCTAGAATTACAAGATAATCTAAATATAAAAAATAATGAAGGTATACAAGGAGTAGAGACAGAAAAATTAAAAGAAGCAAAAGAAAAAATGGATGAAGTGGCAAGGAATATAGATACACAAGAATTTGAAAAGGCAGTTAACTTGACACTTAAAGAGGTTAAGAAAAAAGATATAGAAAAAGTAGTAGAAAATTACATGTTAAATAAAAAAGGCGATGATTTTACAAATGCTGATTTAGCAAATGTAGTAGAAGAACTTCAAAAAGTAATGGGAGAAAAATATAAAGACTTAACTTTAAATGAAAACTTTGTAGAAATTGTAAGAACTCAAGTGAGAGAAGAGATAGTTGATTATGGTAATTACAAAGTAGTATCTCCTAATAAATCAGGTCATTCACCTACAGTTGAATCTTCAGACACCGCAGATAGTATTAGAGAAAAATATAAAAGAAATAATGATGCTGAAAATAATACAGAAGAAAAAGTTAGCATGTTTGGAAAAGATATGACTAAAACTGTAGAAAGCAATACGGAAGAAAAAGATAAAAAGTCAACAGAAAGAGCTACAGTACATATGAAGGATAATGACGGAAAAAGAGCAATAACAAGAGAAGAACTTGAGAAGAGAGTTGATAATGTAATTAAAAAGATGAATCAAGAAGAAATAGTAGAAGTAATTGATACTGCTTTAAAAAGAAAAGAAGCTATTAATAGAGAAGTAAAAAATCCTAAATATGTTAAATTAATGGAAAAAGTTAAAGAATTAAAACAAATTAATTCAGATTTTAAAGAATTAACAGGAGAAGAAATCTACAAATCATATAAAGTAAAAGATAACAAATTAGTAGAAAAACGTGATTATGATGGCGAAGTAGAATATCAAAGCGTAAGTGATATAGTTAAAAATTTAAGAAACAATATAGTAAAATATATTAATGGTAATGCTCAAATTTAGTGTAGTAAAGGAGTAAATAAAATGGTAGGGAAAAAGAGTAAAATATTAATAATTGTATTAATATTCATAATGATATTTAATTTTAGTTATCCAACAATTTATGCTAACTCAGGTTCAACTTCGAGCTCAAGCTCTAGTTCATCAAATTCAGATTTGAAGACAGCAGTAGATTTCGGTTTAGGTTTGTTAATTAATCCGATTATCATGTTAGCTTATTGGATTGGAGAAGGTCTGTTACTCCTTACAAATGCTATGGGAGCAAATGAGGGAGAAACTGTAACTCCTGAAACTATACTATTTAATAAATTAGAATTAACAAATATTAACTTTTTTGACTCGAGTAGCGGAAGCAGTTTTGCAGCTCAATTACAAACAAATATAGCATCATGGTATTACGTTATGAGAACTATTGCAATTATAGCTTCTTTATGTGTACTTATATATATAGCAATAAGAATGGCAGCATCTACAGTTGCTTCAGATAAAGCGGAATATAAAAGAATGTTAATGGATTGGGCTGTAGGATTTATATTAATATTCGTATTACATTATATAATTATATTAGTGGTAAATGGTAATAATTTGATAGTAGATACTTTAGCAGAAACTATAAAGACGTCATCGACTGGAGAATTAACTAGTTTTATAGATACAGTTGGTGACCAAGTTAAATGGGCACAAGAAGTTTCTAAAACGTTAACTGCTACATTTATATTCTTAATACTTGTAGGTATAACATTAGCATTCTTATTAATGTATATAAAACGTATGATAGTTGTAGCCTTTTTAATTATAATTGCACCATTAATAACTATTACATATTCAATAGATAAAGTAGGAGATAGTAAATCACAAGCCTTAGATTCATGGCTAAAAGAGTTTATATGGACAGTATTAATACAACCGTTCCATTGTGTAATATATATAGTATTTGCAAGTGTTGTAATAGATTCATTAGATGCAAACAACTTATCAAGTTCAATATTAGCAATTATGTGTTTAATATTTATATTACAAGCAGAGGATATTGTTAAGAAGATTTTCGATATAAAAGCAGATAATATTGGTAAAATGAGTAGTTCATTTGCTATGGCCGCAGGTGGTGCTTTAGTGGCATCTAGATTTGCTGGAAAAGGCGCTGCAAAAGGCGCTGGTGCTGCTGCAAAAGGAGCCGGTAAAGCTGCCAATGCGATCGCTAGTAAATTACCTCAAACGAAAGACGGAAAAGGAGTTGGAACTGGACCAACTAATGAAAAATCAAATTCATTCACGCAAAAAGTTGCAAATGCATTTGGATCTGATGCAGTACAAAATAAATTAAAAAGCTTTAATAACTTTATGGAAAATAATAAATTTGCAAAAGCAGCAGGAAAATTTGGAAAAGCTTATGTTGATTATGGTTATAAAGCAGCAACAACACTTGTCGGAACAGCGCTTGCAACGCCAACTGCTAATGGAGTTTCAAACGTTATAGAAGGTGGTATGGCAGGATATGCTGCAGGACAAGCAATTAAAGCTGGAGCAAAATGGGTTGGTAAGAAGGCAACTGTAGACGTTATAGAAAGTGGTAGAACAAAAAATGCGGAAAGAAATTTAGGCGAAAGTTATAAACAATTGAAACAACAAGAGGGCTTAAGTGATGAGCAAATGTTTGATAAAGCAAGGACTCTTATGAAATTAGATTTAAATTCAGAAAAAGCGAAGAATTTAAGCGAAGCACAATTGCTATTTGCACATAATCTACAAGTTATGAGACATCAATTAGAGAAAGCCGGAGAAGATACAAGTATTGATAATGTTATGAGTAGAATAAATTTAAAAGATATTAACGCTGGTAATAGCACTGATAATAATAGTAGTACTACTGATAGTAATAATAACAGTAATAACAATAGTAATAATAACGGTAATAATGGTGGTAATAATTAATCTAAAGTATAGGAGGTGAATTTAAATGGCAGAAGACAACGAGTTTCAATCAAGGCAAGAACGAAATGAAAGGATAAAAAATATAGAATATCAAGAAGAACAAGAAAAAGAAGCTGTAGAAGCAAGAAAATCTAAAGAAAGAACAAGACGAGAGAGGGCTAGAAGAGCAGAAGCAAAAAAGGAGCAAGAAAAAACAGCTGCTGCAGAAAAGCAAAAAGAGGCAGCTGTAGCTTCAAATGCTAAAAGAAGTAAAGAGCAACAAGAAGCAAAAGAAATTATGGAGAAAAATAGGCACTCAAAAATGCCTAAAAACTCCGCTAATCAAAGAGAAAAATTAAATACAACAAGAGATAATGTTGATGTGAGCAGGATAGCAACTGATGCTCAGGTATTAGCCGCATCCATGGCCTCTTCAGCAAGTAATTTAGCTAAAGAAAATGTTTCAACAGAACTTTACCAAGACGGAAAACAAGTAAGCGAAAGGGATTTGCCTCAAGACCTAGTTAAAAAGATTAGAAAAGAGCAAGAAAAAGCAGTAAAACAAACGGAAGATGAAATTAAACAGTCAACTGCAGATGAAGGTGAAAATAATGCCGCATCATCAAGTAATTCAGAAAAATATGTTGCTTCAAATAATGCTAATAATAATACACATAATGGTTCTAATACTAATATAGGTGCAACCCCTAGTGGAATGTCAGGATTTGGTGTGGATGTAAAAGATTCTACCCCTAAAGAAGTAATGTCTGGCAATTACAATTCATCTAGCGAAGGTCAAAATAGAAGTGGAGTAAATGCAACAAGGCAAAATAATACAGATTCTAATAGTGGTAACACTGAAAATAATGGCCATAATGCCGAAAATACAAATCCTAATAGCACTGCAGATGTTATCCTTCCAGAGAATGCTGATTTAAATAATAGAGATGCTTTAAGAGCTAGCTTGGCAGGTTTAAATAATGCTAATAATAATGGTGAAAATCAAGTAAATGATAATAATAGTACCAATTTAAATAATAATTTAGATAAAAATAATTCTGCATCTAATAATGCTGCACTTATGGGTGCAGGAGCTGGAATGGCTGCAAATGGTGCAAACAGTGCTATAAGAAGAGGAGCAAGTCCTTCAAGAACATCATCTTCACAAGGTGCACCTGTCACGGACGGCCAAGACGTTGATGCAGAAATGAGCAATAGAATAGCTTCTGGCGCACGAAGAGCATCAAGAATAGCAGGTGGAGCAGGAAAGAAAATAGGTGGTGCTGCCAAAACTTTAAGAACTGCAATGAAAGCGAAAAAAGTTTTTGCACTTGGTTCACTTCTTGCTGCAGGTGGAATTATTGTAATTATATTAATATTATTAATTGGTTTAATTTCGTTTATAATGAATATGCCAGGAATGGTAAGAGATAAAATTGTAGATATGTGGGATACCTTTTGGCAAGAGGCTAAAGGATTAATAGTTGGGCAAGACCAACCTAGCCCTACAATGATTAAAAATATGGCAGAATATTTAGAAAGTATGGGATATGATCTTGTAGATAATGGCTTTGTAACAGAACTTGAAAAGGATGAAGAAGGAAATATAAAAGATATAGAATCTAAGTATTTAGCAGCATATATAGCCGCAGAACAAAGAAGCTACTTAATAGCAAACGAAAACCATAATGTAAAAGAAATATGGAAAGGCATTAAGGGACTCTTTGATGAAGATTCTTCAATAGATGAAGTTTGGGGAACTGGTATGATAGTTTTGGAAGAAAATGCTATAGAAGGAATATTAAGAGGACTTTATCCAGATGTAATCCTAAATACACTTGCAGGTACTGCAGATAAAATAGCAAGTTTCTTTACAGGAGGAAATAGGGACACCACAGAAGTTTCAAATATATCAAGTATAACTGCAAGAGTTATTATAAAAAGAGATACTAAAGAAATGTTTATAAGTAAAGTGGATATAATTGACGTTTTTAATACAGGTGGATACGATGTATATAGATATAGCTTAAAAGAGTGGACAGAAAAATATGGTACACCTACAGAGTTGTTTTTAACATTACATTTAGCAACTAGAGCACCAGAATTTGCGTACAAATGGGCAACTACGTATGATACGAAAGTTTTCTTGGAAATAATGGAACTTAAAAATGTAGATGTTTCGCTAGTTTATGCTAAAACTGATGAAAATAACAAAATAGTATTAGAAGATGGTAAACCAGTAATGGTACCTATATCAGAGATGGATGATGCAACTATACAATCAAAAGGAATTAGCCAATCGGCATTAGAAGAAATGAGGAAGATTAATAATACAAAAATTACTGCATTTACTCCATATATTACTAAAGTACTTAACCATTGGTATTATCAACAAATTATATATCAAGGAGAATATGATGGTAAAAAGATAGATGTATATGAAATAAGAAACTTGAAAGAAGGCGATCCTGGATATGTAAGATATTATGCATATACGAGAAGAGATAACGCGGATAAAGAAAAAATAGAAAACGATTCTCAGGACGAAAAACCTGTAAGTAATAGTGGATTTATGGGATTAATAAATGTTGCTCTTAAACTTATGACAACAGTCTTTACAGGTGGATTTTCAGGTATTTCTGGATTTATGACTTCACTTTCAGATGCTGCTTTAGATGAAGCATATAATATGTTAGGTGATGCTGTAGTAGATCAAATTTCTGCTCAAATAAAAGACATTTTACCAGATGAATTAGCTGGAATGTTAAATGTACAAGAATTCTTAAAAGGTAATTTATCTTTTGAAAGCTTACAAAGATTAGCTGAAACAGGTATTAACTTAGATAATATGGCAACATATTTAGACTTTGATAAAATAACGGATTCATTAAACTTAGATAATTTACAATTAAATGTAGAAAATCTATGGAATGAATTAAATATACAAGACGAATTGTTAAATATGGATATTGCAGGACTAGGCAGTATAAATGATTTAGAAAAAGTAGTTGATAATTTAGATTTAGATAATTTGAATAAGGTGTTTGATGAACAATTTGATAAATTTGCGGATTTTACAAGTACAAGTTTTGATAATTTAACTGAAAAATTAGTTGGAGGATTTTCATCATCAATAGAATCATTACAAAATTCTATTGTAGATTCTTGTAATCAATTATTTAGCGGTTTAAGTGAGGCTGATTTTGGAACAATTTCAGAGAATTTATTAAATGATGTAACTAAAAAAATTAGTGATTTATCAGTAGAACCTATTATTGATAACTTAAATTCTTCAATAGAAAAAATGGTAGAGGGTAAATTTAATACAGAAATATTATCAGGCTTACAAAATGAGTTCGCTAAACAATTAACAGGGCTATCATATTCAGATTTAAGTAAAATAGCAAGTATTCCTGATATGGATTTTGATAAATTAAAGAACTTAAGCGGACAAGTTACAGGAATTTCATCTGCGTTAACAGGTGCAGAAAGTAGTATAAATAATTTATCTAACCAAGTAAACAAATTATCAAAAGATATAACTGGAATGGATACTAAAGTTTTAGGTTCAGTAGCAAATAGTGTGCAAGAATTAGATACTAAAATAGAAGATTTAACTAAAGAAGCACAATCAGCAAAAAATGCTGTAAATGCATTAAATTCTTCTACTGCACAAAAAACAGAGTTATTAAACAAAATAAATGAACTAGAAAGTAAAACAACACAATTAAAAAATGCTGGAGATAAATTAGACTTAAATGAAATAACTAAATTACAAAGTGAAATAAATACTTGTAAATCAGATATTAATAGAATAACGAATACTATTGAAGGCTTAGATGATAATACATTAGGTAAAATAAAGACACAAATTACAAGTTTAGAAAATAAAACTACTGGAGTAATAGATCATATTACATCTTTTGATGTTACAAATTTAACAAATATAAAAAATAGAATTTATGGTTTGGATAAAACAGGACTTGTAGATTTAGCAACTAGTTTAAGTCATTTAGATGTATCTAGTAATCAAATGAAAACATTAGTAACTAAGTATGCCTCAGATATTACAGATTTAAGAACATCTGATATTAATATGATAATTAATGGAATAAATGGACAAAATGTTAGTACACAACAAGCTATAAATACTGTTTCTAAATATCTTATGAGGTCTGATGAAACGGAATTAGCAAATAATTTAAAAACACTTAATAATTCAGTTAAACTTATAAATGATCTTACAACTGATTTTGATGTAGATACAATTGCTAATTTAGTTGATAAAGTACCAGGATTTGATAGTTTACATCTAAATAATATTGCAAATCAAGTTAAAAATTTACAAAATGCAACAGTAGATAAATTATTAAATCAAGTTGAAGAATTACCTAAAAAGTTAGTGCAAAATGTAAGTAACCAATTAACAGAAAAATTGAAACAAGGTGTAAAAGATGGTATTTCTCAAAATCTATCACAAAAGTTAAAAAGTAATTTAACAAGTACTGGTGATTTTAATAATAAATTAAAAGGTGCAATGACAAGTGGTCCAAAAGAGGACATAGATGTTGAGGCGCAAGATGATTCTGTAGAAAAACCATATTCAGAGTATAGTACTGGATTTTATGTTAGAGAAATAAGAACACAAGATTATTTCCAAAAAGCAGAACCAGTAAGAGTATTGTATCCAGCTAGCCATTGGTTAAAAATGTTTAGAGAAGATAAGTATGTAATATTAGATACACCAGGAATAGATATGGATAAAATTGATGATCCAGAATATATAGAGCAATATGGAAAAACTATTTGGGAAGCTACAGATGGAAATGTTCAAACATCTATATATGCGATGTTACAAAGTATACAAAGTGCAGATTCGCAATATTTGTTTAGATACTTTAAAGAATTATTTAACGATGTATCTTGGGTATTCGACGCAAACTTTGGATTTTCACCAACAATAGATCCAAACGCTATAAATAAAAACACTATAGGTTGGATATTTAAAACTGCAAAAGTACAAGAGCCAGTTTTTGTAGGAAATGCGGAAGCTGTTTCAACATTGAATTTAAAGATTAAACCTGAAGAAGTTAAAAATATAAACACGATAGCAATGAACAATATGCCAGAAGGAGCTTCATATTATAGAGAAACACATGATGAACCAGAAGAAACTGTAATAAAAACTATTGATACTCATCCTATGTCAAAAAATGACGATGTAGATGCATACGCAAGGCGAAATATGCCAGCAAATGCAACAAGATATACTGTAAATGTAAATGACAGTAATTCAGAGTACATTGATACAGATACAGTTTATGTAACAATAAGATATTATGGATATAAAGAAGAAGACCTTGATTTGAATATAACTTATTATAAATATGAAGATACAGAATTACGAGAGGTAGAAAAAGCTGAATATGAGCCATACACATGGGCTGCAAGCAAAGTAGGTATTTTAAATCCAAAATCAATAGATCCAGTATATGGATTTGATGTAGGATTAGATATAGTTTCTCCAGTAAATGGTGTAGTTGTAGCAAAAACAGAAGCTAGAAAGAACGAATTAGGACAACAAACAGCACAAAGTGTAACAATAGAATTAAGAGATACAGGAGATGAAAACGCGGACGGAATGAGAATAATATTAATAGGTGGAGATTATAGTTCACTTATGGTTGGCTCATTAGTAAGAAAAGTTGAATATTCAGTTGATGATGATGGTAATTATACAGGAGAAACATCTCAATCAGTTATAGGCAAAACAACAGATGAAAGTATAAAAGTAATGGTGTTAGATAAAGACCAAACACCTGTGGATGATGTGTCAGAATATATTTACCCACCATTCCAACAATACACACCATTACGAGGGGAGGATTTAAGCGATGAAGAAGAATAATAATGTAAAAAGCAAATTGAATCCTTTTACAATAACTATAATTATACTAGTAATAGCAATTATTGCTATTCTAGTATATACCCTTATAACAAATAGGAATTATACTGGAGAAGACAAAACTGTAATAGACACAGAAACAGGCCAAGTTATAAGCGGAGAAACTTTAGAATTATATAGTATGGAAGAACCTGAAAGAATAAAGTATTATTTTAATAAATATATAGACTGTCTTGAAAGTGGCGATTATGAAACTGCTTATAATATGCTAGACCAAAAATTTAAAAATAATTATTTCCAAACACTAGACTCATTTACAACATATGTAAGTAATAAATACTCTCCAATAATTAGCGTTACATATGATGATTTAACTAGAATGGGAAATTATTACATATTAGATGTAACATTTTTAGATTTATTCTCATCAACAGATGATAATATTGTAGGTAATTCGCAAAAATTTATATTTTATGAAACAGATTATGATGTATACACAATGTCATTCCAAGCAGAGTAAGGGGGGGTAAATTTTGTTTGCAGGTATTAGATTAAAATTAAGAAATTTCATAAAAAGAAATAGAAAAATAATAATTATTGTATTAGTAATATGGTTGTTAGTAATGGTAGTAAATCAATTTCTTAAAAATTATAGTTTTGAAGATTTTGAGAGAACTACATATAATGAGCACCAAGCAATTATGGACATAGGTGAAGATGTACCAGAAAGCTTGCAACAACCTATAAATGAAACTATAGATACATATTTTAATTATTGTAATAACAAGCAATATGAAGAAGCGTATCAAATGGTATCAGATGACTGTAAAAGAATTTATTTTCCAACGCTTGAAGATTTTAAGGAATATATAGATATTGTATTTGATGAAAATAAAATATACTATTTACAAAATTTTTCAAATTATAATGGCACGTATATTTACAGA
>CALXUC010000005.1 GCA_944391575.1 uncultured Clostridia bacterium
CATTTGTTATTCTCCTTTTTGTTTTAAAATTACTTCATATACTATATCACTTTTTTATGAAATTATCAAGTAGTTTAATAAAATTTATAAAACAAAAAGATTGCTGTTCAGTAAGAGAAAATATAACTTTTGCAAAAACTTGATATATAGCTATTTTTAGTCAAAACATAGCTAGGGTATAACAATCCGGGTCTTTGATTGCAAAATATTAATATATAAGTACTTCAATATTTTTATAGTAAAGGCTGTGAATTATAACAAAAAAAGAAGAGCCTCTCTAACTCTTCTTTATCTATATAATAAGGGTAATTTTTCTGTACAAAATTTCTATGGGGTTAATTATAAAAACAACTTATAGGCAAGCACATCCTTTCTTTTTCTTTCACAATTTTATTAGTTTTGAGGTTTTCCTCTTAACTTGTCTTTATTTTATAATAGATTTATGTCCTTTTTGTGAAGAAAATTTGTTACTTTAGTAAATTTGGAAAATTATATGAAGTATTAAAATATTATATTGTTAATTACCAAGCAATTATTATCTACTTACAATTCTATATAAAATTCCACACCATTTTCTTTATTTTCCACGCCATATCTATTATCGTAATTATTCATAATTGCTTTTACAAATGCAAGTCCTATACCTGTGCCACCTTGTTCTCTGTTACGTGAAGAGTCTCTTTTATAGAATCTGTTCCAAATTCTATTTAAGTCTTCTAATGGAATATTTTTTCCAGTATTAAATACAGATATTCTCGTTTTATTATTTTCTTTATTTTCTTGTAAAGTTATCTTAATATATTTCTCACCATTTACTTCTTCTACATTTTTAATAGCATTTGTTAAATAATTAGTTATAACTTGTTCAATATAAAATGCATCCGCATTTACTATATATTTTTTAGAATCATCAAATTCTACTTTTACATTTGCTTCGTCTAATAATAATTTTGATTTTCTTATTACTTCATTTATTAATTCTACTATATTAAACTCGGCATTATGAAATTCTCGTTTGCAGTATTCTAATTTCATTAATTCTAATAAATTTTTAACTAAATTATCCATTTTATTTGCTTCGTCTAATATAACTTCTGTATAGAATCTTCTTGATTCTTCGTCTGAATTTATGTTTTCTTGTAAACCTTCTGCATATCCTTGTATTAATGCTATTGGTGTTTTTAATTCATGTGATACATCTGAAATGAATTGTTTTCTCATTTCATCTATTTTTGATTTTTGTTCTATGTCTTTTTCTAATTCTATATTTGTCGCTTGCAATTTCTTTATCGTCTTTTCTAATTGCATAGACATTAAATTCATGCTTTTCCCTAAATTATTTATTTCATCATCTTCGTCTTTTACTTTATATTTTGCACTAAAATCTAAATTAGCCATTTTTCTAGCTATTGTCTCTAATTCCTCTATAGGTTCCATAAATTTTTTAGAAACTATTAATATTATTAAACCTGATATTATAATTATCAAAACTCCTATTATAGATAAAAAAGTATTTGAAATTCTTACACTTTCTTCTATCGGCGAAATAGCTAATCTTAATGATAATTCATAACCGTTATCTAAAGTTGTATTTAAGCTTAAATATCTTATCGATGTCTTTATATCTTGAACTTCTTGTATTTCTATATTTTTTTCTTTACTAGGGAAATATATAAATATGCCTTGACTATCTTCATACGCCTCTATATTGCTTAAAAAATCTTTATTGGATGAGTATATTAATTTATTGAATTGATCTTTTAAAACGATTTCTATACCGTTTCTAGCTGCGATTCTTTCTAATTCTAGCATTGAATTTTCAACATTATTCTGAAAATCTAATTGATTTATTTCTTCAAAAACATTTTTTAATCCTACTTGTTTTGAATATAAATAAAATGGTTTGTATATAAAATTATTTACTAATATAAAAAAGAATATAATTATTACTATACTTAAACTTAATACCCAGAATAATTTACTTTGTAAAGACTTCTTTTTCTGTTTCATACTCTACTCCATACTATTTATTCTTTTTAATTTCAAATTTATATCCGACACCTCTTATTGTTTGGATATATTTTCCTTTTTTACCTAACTTATGTCTTACTTTTTTAATATGACTATCTATAGTTCTTGAGTCACCATAAAAGTCATAATTCCATACTGTGTTCAAGATTTTTTCTCTTGATAATGCAATATTTTCATTTTCTAATAAATATTTTAAAAGTTCATACTCTCTTAAAGATAATTCTATCTCTTTGCCATCTACTTTTACAGTTCTTCCCTCAGTATCAATAGTAATTCCGCCATAATCTTTTACCTCTTTTTCGTTTACACCGGCTCTTTTTAAAAGTGCTTCTACCCTAGCAACTAATATTTTGGGACTAAAAGGTTTTGAAATATATTCGTCAACTCCTAATTCAAAACCGAATAATTCATCTTGTTCTTCACCTCTTGCTGTTAACATTACAATAGGCACTTTTGATTCTTGTCTTATTTGTCTTAAAACAGACCAACCATCTAATTTAGGCATCATTACATCTAATAATATTAATTTAATTTTTTCTTTTTCCACAGCAAAAACTTCTAATGCTTTTTCGCCATCTTCAGCCTCTAAAACATTAAAATTCTTTTGTATTAAGAAATCTTTTATTAATTTTCTCATTCTTGATTCATCATCAACAACTAATATTGTAGGACCTTGATTCATATATTACTACCTTTCTTTATAACAACTTAATATTAATCTTTTAATTAATTACACACTGAATTACTTTTAAAATTTTTTACAAATCACATATTTTTAAAATATAAAACTTTATTTAATAATCACAATTAGCTTAATCTTACTATTGCATTTACTTTATCATTTGTTTTTATAACTATAGTATATTGTTCTTTTCCATCTACAATTTCTCTTTCATACCCTACATTTAATTCTTCGCCTAAAAAAGCACTATGCTTGTACAAAATATCGATATTTCTAAAATTATAATTGTCATAAACTTCTTTTGGAATAGCTTCATAAGCAATTTCTAAATAAGCTACATTATTTACATGTCCATTTACATCTATATCGTGTCTTTGTACAGTATAATTATATGTATATTCTATATCCTTTGGTTCTTTTAATCTTGGAAAATCATCTTCGAATAACATTTTATTATACTCTGGATATTTAGCAATTATGTCCTTTACATCTCTTACTATTTTTTTAGTAATATTGTCTACTAAAACCCATTTTGTTGAAGCGATTGTTGCCAATTCATTTTTTTCATTATATAATTCAAAATTTCTTATACAATAAAGTCCATTATTTTTTGCTGGCCAAGTTTTTATTTTAAACTTTTCATTCCAAGCTACTTCTTTAAGCTTTTTTACACGCCAATTTAATAATATCCACACTCCTTTAGGCGTTACCATACTTCCAAAAATTTGCTTAGTTTGAACTCCACCCGGTTCTTCTAAATATTTTAATAATGCTATATTAGATAATTTTCTTTCATTATCCATATCATCAAATCTTACTACATATTCACATTCTAATACTTCGTCATTTTGCATTTTCTACAGTCCTTATAAAAAGATTTAGGTTTTCTAGAAATATATTCTAATGGATAACCTATAAACCATTCGTAACAAAATACTCTGTTACTTTTTCAAATTTATTTAATTAAATCGAGGATCTTCTGTTTTGATACAAGACCTAATGATGTATTTACTAGATTTCCATTTTTAAATACTAATAATGTTGGTATACTCATTATTTCATACTTATTTGCTAATTCTCTTGCTTCATCTATATTTACTTTACATACTTTTACATTACTTACTTCTTCTGCAACCTCATCTACTATTGGTGATAACATTTTACATGGTCCACACCAATTTGCAAAAAAATCAACTAATACCGTCTTGTCTGATTGCAATACTTCCTTTTCAAAATTACTATTATCAACTTTTAAAACTGCCATCTTTATAGCCTCCTTTTATTTTATTTTGATATTATAACACATTTTACTAATTTAATATATGCTTTTTATGTGAATTTTATGTGAAAAATGTATAATTCAATAAAAATTTTATAAAATCCTGCTGAATTGTAACTGTTGTTACCTATATAATGTAACAACTTAGCAGATATTTAAATAAAAGCTTGATATATAGCTATTTGCAAGTCAAGACCCGGATTGTTACACCCTAGCTATGTTTTGACTAAAAATAGCTATATATCAAGCCTTTAGCAAGTATATCCTGAATTGTAACCTGAAAAAATATATAATTACATTTTTCCAAAAAAATGCTTTACATTTTACATAAAGTATGGTAAAATATTAGCGTTAGAAAAAATAGTAAAAATAACTATTTTCCTTACTCATACAAAAGTATGGGTTAGAGATCCAAAAGGAGGTGGAATGTATGAAGAATTATGAAAGTACAATTATTATACATCCAAGTTTAGATGAAAAAGAGGTTAAAGATTTAATTAAAAAATTTGAAGATTTAATTAATAGTCTTGGAAAATTAGAAGATGTATCAGTAATAGGTAAAAGAAGATTAGCTTACGAAATAAATAAGCAAAAAGAAGGAATTTATGTATTATATACATTTGATGCTGAACCTAATTCAATAGCTGAACTTGAAAGAAATTATAGAATAACAGATAATATTATGAAGTTCATAACTGTAAAAAAGAGTGAAGATTAATATTTATGTTCAGGAAGGTTAGGTGTAAAATATGAACAAAGTAATTTTAATGGGAAGACTAACGAGAGACCCAGAAGTACGTTATACACAAACATCAAATGCAATGGTAACATCATTTACATTAGCTGTAAATAGAAGATTTGTTGCACAAGGTCAAGAAAGACAAGCAGATTTCTTGCCTATCGTTGTTTGGGGTAAAACAGCAGAGTTCTGTAGTAAATACTTTAAAAAGGGTCAACAAGTTGGTATTATAGGTCGTATACAAACTCGTACATACGACGACGCTCAAGGTCAAAGGAGATATGTAACAGAAGTAATTGCTGAAGAAGCATATTTTGCCGATAGTAAAAGAGAAGATGGAAATGGAATGGGTATGAATTTTGAAGACACATTTGGGACATCAGCAATGCCTGAAAATCCAAGTGTTGATTTTACAAGTTCAGCTGATGATGATTTACCATTCTAACTTTTTAAATATCATATGAATGGGGGGATATTAAAATGGCAGATAAAAAGAATAATTACAAAAAAAATAGAAACAATGGAAATTCTGACGAAGATTTTAATCCACGTTTCAGAAAGCAAAGAAAAAAAGTATGTGCATTATGTGCAGATAAAAACTTTGTTTTAGATTATAAAAATGCTGATCAATTAAGAAAATTTATAAATGATAAAGGTAAAATATTGCCTAGAAGAGCAACAGGTGCTTGCGCAAAACATCAAAGAGATATAACATTAGCTGTTAAAAGAGCAAGACATATTGCAATATTACCATATGCTCAAGATTAGTTTATAATTATTATAAAACCTCTTTATTTCAAAAAGAAATAAAGAGGTTTTTATAGTATTAAAATAAATTGTTTCTACAAATTTGTTTTCATAGGTAATTACTAATTTTCTGTTAGTAGTTCAGGATATAGTAATAGGCTATTTATAATAATGTTTCACATATCCTTTTCCATTTTTAGATTCTATCTCTAAAAATCCACCATTTACCATTGCTATTTGAGGCGGTTTATGGCCGAAATCCATATCATATATTACAGGTATATTTAAGTTTAATAATGCATCTTTTAATGAATCTTTAAAAGTAACCCCATATTCTTCTCTACAAGTTGCTGTTCTTCCAAATACTATCCCGTTACAATCTTCAAAATATCCTGCATTTTTCAATTTCCACAAATGCCAAAATACTTGTGGACTTGTAAAATCGAATACTTCTAAGAACCAAATAATTCCGCCCTTTTTATATTTTTCTCTAAATTCTTTTACTTTATCGTATTTAGTTCCTACAAAATTTGTTACAATATCTAAACATCCACCTATAGCTCTGCCTGATATTTTTATTTCTTCTTCACCTTTCAAGTTTTTCCATTCAACTTCTGCTGATAATTGGTACGGTTTAGAATAATCTTCTAACCCATACTCTAAATATCCATTTTGATATTTTTCAAAACTATATTGTACTAAAGTTTTTCCCATCATAACTTCTAATGCTTTATCTAAAGAAATATGTATAGGTCTCATACCATAACTTACTACATTATCTGCATATATTGTAGGTATTTCTAAACAAGTTGGCATAAGGTAACCTATAGTTGTAACATCTGAAAATCCTTGTATCCATTTTGGTTTATACTTTTTTATTTCTTCAAAATCTAAATAATCTAACATTTCTATTGCGTAATCTCCACCTGCTGCCATCATTATAGCTTTTACATCTTCGTTTTTCCATAAGTCAATAAATTCTTTTGCGCGTTCACTGCCTGAAGAACTCCTACCATTTTGCCATTTTCTAACATTAGGTGTTTCTATTACTTTGAAGCCTTTTTCTTCTAAATACTTTATAGCATTATCTAATCTCTTTTGTTTATGCTCTTCATAAATGCCTTTAGATATTGCTGTTATTCCTATGGTATCTCCTACTTTTAAAAATTCTGGATAATTCATAAAACCTCCTTATATATTATAAATTAAATCTTAAAATATAAATTTTTTTGAGTAAACTGTCAAATAAAATATTCATTACTATATTATTTTAAAACTTTTAATACTTTAGATTTATTTAAATTATCTAATTTTTCTTTTTGAATTTCTATAGCTTCTTTAAAATTTTCTTTTAGTTCTTCCATATCGCTAAATTTAGATGAATATAGCGTTGCTAGTATTTCTCCTTTTTCTACGTAATCGCCTGTCTTTTTATTTAAAATTATACCTGCAGTATAATCTATTTCATCTTCTTTTTTCTCTCTACCTACGCCTAACTTTCCGCTTACTATACCAATCGTTTCCGTATCCATTTTAGAGATATATCCTGCATAATCTGCATATACATAATCTTCATATTTAGCTTTTGGAAATAATTCTGGGTTAGATATATAGTCTTCATTTCCACCTTGTAATCTGACCATTTCCTTAAATCTTTCTAATGCTTTTCCACTATCTATGCACTTAATCACTTCTTCTCTTATTTCATCTAGATTTTTTTCCGTACACATCATAAGCATATATGAAGCTATTTCTATTGAAACTTCTCTTAAGTCTTCCGGACCTTTACCATTTAAAATTTCTATTGCTTCTTTTACTTCTAAAGAATTTCCTATATTCTTTCCTAAAGGCTCTTCCATATTTGTAATTAAAGCAACTACTTTACGTCCAGCACCTTTTCCTATTTGAATCATTTTTTCTGCTAATTCTGTTGCTTCTTTTATATCTTTCATAAAAGCTCCACTTCCAACTTTTACATCTAAAAGAATACAATCTGAACCTGCAGCTATTTTTTTACTCATAACACTTGAAGCTATTAATGGAATACTGTCTACTGTTGCTGTAACATCTCTTAATGCATATATTTTCTTATCTGCTGGCGTTAAGTTACCTGTTTGGCTAATAAGCGCTACACCTATTTTTTTAACTTGATTAAAAAATTCTCTTTCAGATAAATTAGTTCTAAAACCTTCTATAGATTCTAATTTATCTACGGTACCACCAGTATGCCCTAGCCCTTTTCCACTCATTTTAGCTACGTGACCACCTAAAGCAGCAACAATAGGTGCTATTATTAAAGTAGTTTTATCGCCAACTCCTCCTGTACTATGTTTATCTACAGTTACTGCATTTATTTTAGATAAATCCATTACATCTCCTGAGTCTATTATAGCTATTGTTAAATTTAAAAGTTCTTTATAATTCATTCCATTAAAACATATAGCCATTAACAATGCAGACATTTGATAATCTGGTATAGTTCCATTTACATATCCTTGTATTACAAATTCTATTTCTTTTTTTGAAAGTGGTATATTTTTCTTTTTACTTCTAATAATATCTAACATATCCATATTTTTGTTCTCCTTATAATACAAAACTTTCTGGTAATAATTCTTTTAAAGTATATTCTTTTAATTCTATTTTATTCTTTTCTTTTATTCGCCCTAAAATAATCTTAAAGTTTGGTTCGCAAAATTCGCTTAAAACTTGTCTGCAAGCTCCACAAGGTGTACAATATTCATCAAATTCTTCTGTTGCAGATCCCATTATTGCGATTGCTTTAAATTCCTTTTTTCCTTCACTTACTGCTTTAAAAATTGCTGTTCTTTCTGCACAGTTTGTTAATGAATATGAAGCGTTTTCTATGTTACAGCCTAAATATATTTCATTATCACTTGTTAAAAGTGCTGCACCTACTTTGAATTTTGAATAAGGACTATATGAATTTTTAGCTGCTTCTATAGCTTTTAAAATTAATTCTTCATTATTTATCATAATATTATTCTCCTAATTATATTTTATTTTAAAAAACTTTCGCCTGGTAAATCATTCTTTATATCAAAATTATCTAACACAGTTTTTGCAATGTCTGCATATGTTTTTCTTATTCCTAAATTTCTTGGTTCAACATTTTTACCGTACATTATTATAGGTATATATTCTCTTGAATGGTCTGTACTTGGCGTTGCTGGGTCGCAACCGTGATCTGCTGTTATTATTAATAAATCATCTTCACGTAATTTTTCTATAAAACCTTCTAGCCATTTGTCAAATTCTGTTACCGCTCTTGCATATCCATCTACGTCATTACGATGGCCATAAAGCATATCAAAATCTACTAAATTTACGAAACATAATCCTGTGAAATCTTTTTCTAACATTTTCATTGTTACTTCCATACCATTAGTATTTCCAGTTGTTCTTGTACTTTCTGTTATGCCTGAACCTGCGAAAATATCATTTATTTTTCCTACTGATATTACATCAAAGTTTTCTTTTTGTAAGTAATTTAACATTGTATCTTTTGGTGGTACTAGTGAAAAATCATGTCTATTACTTGTTCTTGTAAAGTTAGGATATTTCCCTACAAAAGGTCTTGCAATTACTCTTGCTACTGCGTTTTTTCCTGTTAAAATTTTTCTTGCAATTTCACAATATTTATATAATTCTTTCACTGGTACTACATCTTCATGTGCGGCTATTTGAAATACACTATCTGCTGAAGTATACACAATTAAAGCTCCTGTTTCTATATGTTCTTCTCCATATACTTTTATAACTTCCGTTCCAGAATATGGTTTATTACATAACACATCTTTTCCAGTTTGTTTAGAAAATTCTTTTATAACATCTTCTGGAAATCCATTTGGATATGTTGGGAAAGGTGTTTCTGATATTATTCCACCTATCTCCCAATGGCCTATTGTTGTATCTTTTCCTCTAGAAACTTCTTGCGCTTTCCCAAAAGCAGCTATTGGAGACTCTACACCATTCTCATACATAATACCATCTATATTAAAGATTCCCATTTTCTTTAAAAGCGTCATATCACATTCTTTAGATTGAGAAACTGACCTTAATGTATCGCTTCCTTCATCTCCAAAATCTTTTGAGTCTGGTGCTTCGCCTACTCCAAAGCTATCTAATACTATTAAAAATATTCTTTTATTTTTCATTAAATTTATTATCCTTTCTCATATAATATTTTAGTTTTTTAAATATAAAAATTTTTTGAATAAATTATCAAATAAAATATTAATAAGTTATTCCAATATTTAAAGCTAATTTCATCATATCTGTAAAAGATTTTTCTCTTTCTTCTGCTGAGCAATATTCTTCCTCAAAAATTTTATCTGATATTGTACAAATAGCAAGTGCTTGTTTTCCAAATTTTGCTGCATTTATATATAAAGCTGCTGCTTCCATTTCTACTGCTAATACGCCCAAATCTCTCCACTTTTTATACACATCATTTGTTGGGTTATAAAAA
Source organism: uncultured Clostridia bacterium (assembly GCA_944391575.1). Taxonomy (GTDB): domain Bacteria; phylum Bacillota; class Clostridia; order TANB77; family CAG-508; genus CALXUC01. The sequence continues at coordinate 9,971 of CALXUC010000005.1, forward strand.
ATATCTGATGAAATAATGTTTCCAACTTTTATTTTTAAATTTAATTCTTCTGCTTTTTTAGCTGTTAATTGTAAAAGTTCATAATTACATATAGGTGCAAAAGTTCCGTCTAAATTAAATTGTGATGCATAATTTGAATTTGTACAAGTTCCCATTGCAACTACTATATCTTTTAATTCCAAATCTTTATTTATAGCTCCAGCTGTTCCTATTCTTATTATTCTTTCTACTCCAAATTTATCAAATAACTCATAGCTATATATACCCATAGATGGCATTCCCATACCACTTGCCATTACTGATATTTTTTCTCCTTTAAATTTTCCTGTATATGCATATATATTTCTAATACTACTTATTAATTTTGCGTCTTCTAAAAAATTTTCTGCTATAAATTTTGCTCTTAATGGATCTCCCGGCATTAATACTGTTTTAGCAAAGTCTCCTTCGTTTGCTTTTATGTGGGCTGTTTTTATCTCCATAAATATAACCTCCTTTTAAATTTATAGCAAGTATATCATATTTGAGTTGAATTTACAAGGAAAATTGAGATTAAAAAATACCCCCGTTAGGGGGATATTTAATTCTACTTTATATAAAGTGCTACGAGGTTTTATTAAAAAAAGTTACGCTTTTTAATTAAAAGACTTCTAATACACTAATATCTGCACCTACTGCTACTACACAATATTTTCTTAATCCTTCTATAGCCTTTATTTCTTCTAATTCCGCATATTTTTTTAATTGTTCTATTCCTTCTTCTTGTTTTTCTTTTAATTTATTTGAATCTTCCTTTTTTAAATATTTAAATTCTATCATTACTGCCTTATATCCTTTGTTTCTATCTCTTGGTATTAATAATATATCTGGATACCTTCTTTCTACTTCCATTTCTGATTTTAATCTAAATATTTTTAAATTCATTGCTATACAATAAAATATTAGTTTTACATATTTTTCATCAAATTTGATATAATCCCTATTTGATAAATTATTTAAGTATTCTCTTAATACGTCTATTATTTTATCTATTTTTCCTTCTAATGCTATTTCTTTAGCTATTTCTGAGTAACTTTCACTTATATCTACGCTTATTTCATCTTTTAATACTTTTAAAAAATATTCTGAATATATTTCTTTCATCACTTTATTAGGAATATTTAATTTAGGGTATCCTACTTCTTCTCCTTTTATTGTTAAATATCCTAAATAATATAACATTGAAATTAAATCTTTTTCCGAAAATTCCATTGCTGGGTTAAATTTTCCAGTTATTTCGCTTATTATTCCTTCTCCTATTATTGTCTTTTCTATTACTTTTTCTCTTTCTTCTCCCTTACATAAATCTAACATTTTTCCTAGTTTACTATAGTCACTTGCTATATTCATATCTATTAATTCTTCCGGAATTCTATTTAATCTTACATACGAATTTAAAAAATATAAACACATATTTGAATTATATATTTTTTCTTTTCCATATAAAGAAAATTTATATCCATCATAATTTTCTTTCATTATAGGCAATATATTCTCTCGATTTTCTTTAGATATATTTTGACTTTTCATTATTTCTAATACTTCTTCTTTGGTAAATCCCATCATTTCATTAAATTCTTCATCCCTAGTTATATCTAGACTTATATTAAAACCAGATGTTAAGCTATCTAACGTTATTGGTGCTACTCCTGTTATAAATATTCTATCAACTACACTTTCAGTTCCTTCTTTTAATATCTCATACCACTTTCTTACTTTTCCATTCTTAGATACTAAATTTTTAAATTGATTAGTATTAAATCCTAATAATTCATTCGCAAAGTGGTCATATTCATCTATTATTACATAAATCTTTTCTTGATTTTTTTGTATTTTAAATGCTTTGAATAAGTTATCTAATATATTTTCAGCTTCTTTTTCTTCATTTATATAAAAGTCTAATCCGTACTCTTCTATAAAGACTTTTATTGAAGATATTACTTTCTCTTTAAAACCATTTATAGTGCTTTCATTATCAGAAGTATCTATTCCTGAGAAGTTGAATTTTAATATGTGATACTTGTTTTTTAATTCTGTTGGATTTTTCCCTATATATGTTTCTCCATATAATTTTTCAAATTTTTCTTTTTTTCTTATATCATAATAATTTTCTAAAGTACTTGTAAATAATGTTTTTCCAAATTTTCTTGGTCTTAAAAACATTATTCTTTTTTCTGGTAAATTTTCTAATTTTTCTATATATCTCGTTTTATCTACGTAATAATATCCGTCTTCTACTAATTCTTCATAATTACTTATTCCATATGGTAATTTTTTCATCTCACATACTCCTCTCGCAATTTTAAAAAACTTATATATATTATACTACATAAATTGAAAAAAGAGCAAGATTTTCTTACTCTTTTTCTTTATTTTTTGTATAACTTATATAACGAAAAAGCCACTACAAAATTTGTCCTCCCGTTATGTAAGACTTTATTTTACTTTATATAAAGGGCTATTCTAAAGCCGCCTACCTGCAGTGCTATCATCAATGCTACGGTTGACACGATTAGAACTTGGAGTGGACAAACCAGAATTACCGAAAGCACCGCTTCTAACAACGCGGTCACTGTTGTATATTTCCATAGTCCATTCTCCTATATTTCCTGCCATATCGTATATATTTTTTTGTCTAAAACCTTCACTTGCTCCACATTCAGCAGGTCCTGAATTATCATTTTCTGAATTCCAATATGAGTCTATATCGTCTCTCCCACTTGTGCCAATATAATTTCCCATTCCTGTTGAATCTGTCGCATAAGTATCGTATCCTGCTTCTCCTACATTGTACACTCCTATAAATTTTAATGCTGTATCCCATTGTACTCCATATATTAATGTTGATACTACTCCATATCCACTATCTGAATCATCTGGATACATACTCCTTGCTACTGTTACTGCTCCATTTCCTGTTGTTGTTTCATTATTAATACTCCCCCATGGTATACTATTCCATACAGTTGCTCCTTGTTTTGATACTGGTTTAACACTTCCATTTGTTGCTACAGACGATGAAATCTCTCCTTCTGGTAATCCAGCCTCATATCTCGCTATATAAAATCCTCCATTATTATTTACACTTGTTGTTATTTCTTCTGGTACGATTTCTGTTAAATCATCAAAAGAAGATATATTAGAACTCATTTTTCCAAAATCATATCTCTCAAATTTTACTGTTGTTCCATCTACTGGCACCCACACAAATTGATTTCCACTTTCATCTTGTATTACTAATCCATATTTATAACCTTCAGAACTTCCCCAAACAGCTCCTTCTGTTATTGTACCATCTTGTTCATTTTCTACTGGCTTAAAGCCTTTTGGGATTATTGGGTCATTATAACTCCCCGTCGTTCCTCCGCTATACGTTTGATTTACATTTACTATTTGATTTATTGGATTTTCTATAATTTCTTCACCTACTGGTGGATTTTTCCCTACTAAATACTCATCTATCTGATTTATCATACTTTGTATTGTATCGCCTTCTTCTCTTACTGCATTTTCATATACTTCGGATGTTTCTCTTGCTTTATTAAATAATCCATCTCCATCTACAACTGCTGCTATTGCTACTCCCGCTAATATCAACATTACTACAACTGTGATAATTAAAGCAACTAAAGTTATTCCTTTTTCATTTCTATTTTGGTTACTATTTTTTAATTGACTTTTTTTACTTAACATTTTACGACTCCTCTCTATTTTTCTAGTTTTTGACGCTAATTGATTCTGTGCCCTTCGGTGTTCAAGTCTACTTTATATAAAGTGCTACACGGAAACCGTTTGACTGTATAGTTTTTGTCCACGTCAATACTTCCACGACCAGAGGCAGGACCAGTTAAAGCAGAACCGGAGCAAGTACCACCTCTGAAGACACGGTTGGTGCTATGTTTCTCCATAGTCCACTCATCTACATTCCCAGCCATATCATATATGTTTTTTTGTCTAAATCCTTCTCTCGCACCACATTCAGCTGGCGTACTTGTCGAAGGAATATCATCTGCACCACTTATTCCACTATAGTTTCCCATTCCTGTTGAATTTGTTGCATAAGTATCGTATCCTGCTTCTCTAACATCATATGCTCCTATAAATTTTAATGCTGTATCCCATTGCACTCCATATATTAATGTTGATACTACTCCATATCCACTATCTGAACCATTTGGATACATACTCCTTGCTACTGTTACGGCTCCATTTCCTGGAGCTGTATCATCATTTGCATCTCCCCACTGTATCCTATTCCAAACTATTGCTTCTTTCTTTGATACCGGCTTATATGCTCCGCTTCCATATGTTGCTGAACTATTGCTAGTTAATTCTTCTTGTGGCATATTTGTTGCTATTCCTGCTTCATATCTCGCTATATAAAATCCTCCATTATTATTTACACTTGTTGTTATTGCTTGTGGTACTGTTTCTGAACATTCTGTTAATTCTAAAGATTCTGTTCCCCATTCTATTCTCTCAAATTTAACTGCTATTCCATCTACTGGTACCCACACGAACTCATTTCCTATGCTATTTCCACTTTCGTCTACTTCGTCTGTTATTACTAATCCGCTTTTATATCCTTCTGTGGTTCCCCATATTGCTCCATTTTCATTTATTGGTGCAAATCCTTTTGGGATTATTGGATTACTATATGTTCCCTTTAATCTTCCATCATATGTTTGATTTTCGGTTACTATTGTTCCTATTGTAGCAATATCTTTTACTACTGGATTATTTGGATTATTTATTTCGTCTATATATCCATCTATTTGATTTATCATACTTTGTATTGTATCTCCTTCTTCTCTTGCTGCATTTTCATATGTTTGAGCCGACTCTCTCGCTCTACTAAATAATCCGTCTCCATCTATTACTGCTGCTATTGCTACTCCCGCTAATATTAGCATTACTACTACTGTAATTACTAATGCAACTAAAGTTATTCCTTTTTCATTTCTATTTTGGTTACTATTTTTTAATTGACTTTTTTTACTTAACATCTTTATAATTCCTTTCTAAAAAATTTAAACATTACCTTTATTTGTTATAATTATTTAAAAAATATAATTTTCTAAATACAATTACTCTTATTTCTACTTTTATTTTGAACCAGCTCTATCAACTTTATACTTACTTTTTACTTTTTTTATTCTTAATTTCTTTTTTTTTCTTTTTTTATACTTACATTAATTCTTAACATATTCTTCTCCTTGTATAATTCTTATTTTCTTATGATTTTTTTGTAATTTTTTTTACCTATTTATATTATAAAATTTATTTTTACTTTTGAGAACTAACTAATATGCGAGTTTATCGCATATAATTAGAGTTTTTCTTAATATCTTAGTATTTTCAAGCTTTTTTGCCTTTTAAAATTTTTTAATTTTTTTATAAAACACTAAAAGATAGACCTACACCACTAAAATATGGATTTTTAAAAATATTTTTAATATTTCTATCCATATTTTTTAGTATAGTTCTATCTTTGCTTTTATTATTTAATTTTATAGTTTCTAAATTAAAATTATATTTTGCATTTTGTAAACTTGAATTTTTATTTTCTAAATGACAATATACGATATATATATATATATATATATACAGCCATGCGGGTTTCGGCGATTTTCTTTATTTCTTTTATTCTATTTTCTTCTTTCAATTTTACGTTCTCTACCATCTTATATTTTCTCCTTATTCTTGCTTCCTTCATATGTTATCATATAATATTCTTTTTAGCAAGAGGTTTTATCAAAAAATTTTATCAAAAAGTAACAATTTAGTAGATATTTAAATAAAGCTTGATATATAGCTATTTTTAGTCAAAACATGGCTTGGGTGACACAATCCGGGTCTTGACTTGCAAATAGCTATATATCAAGCTTTTAGCAAGTATATCATGAATTATTACTCTTATCTACTTCTTTTGTATCATCTCATAAACTTTTAATCTTATATTATTATACCTAACTTGTTCTAAAACTAAATACCACAAATAAATAATTATAAAGAAAATTGAAATATTTTTTATACTCAAAATTATTATACTAGATAATACTGTTAATAAAATTAAAGTAATGTAACTTATTCTTTCTGTTAATATTATACTTTTCTTTTTATCTACATTTTTTAAAGTTAATATACTTTTTAATATTCTTCCACCGTCTAGTGGATAAATTGGTATTAAATTAAAAATTGCTAATAATAAATTTGTATAAATTAAAATTTCTTGCGATATGTATAAAAACAAATTACTTGGTAGTAACATTATAATTAGTGCTAATATTACATTTATAAAAGGCCCTGCGAGTATTATTATCATCTTTTGTTTTTCTAACACTTTTTTGCCATTCTTTTTATACTTTTCAAAATAAATACTCATTCCGAAAGGTGTTATTTTTAGCGTTTTAGGTTTTAACCCATAACAAATTCCTGTAATAATATGTGCAAATTCATGTATTAGAGCGAAAATTATTAATATTATGTATAATTCTAATTGATTTGTTAAGTAGAATATTAATATGAATACAAATATTTGTAAGTTTAATTTTATTCTCATAATTCCTCCTAGATAGTTACTATTAATAGCTAAATAAATATTAGTAGTACTTATATATTAATGTAACGTTATATTATTAATTAAGCTTGTATTACTCTTTAAACTCCAACACATATTCCGGATTAACATATCTTCCACAATATATTATTTCAAAATGTAAATGTGGCCCTGTTGAATTTCCTGTCGAGCCTACTTTTGCTATTGGTTGCATCATTGTTATTTGATCACCCACATTCACTAACAATTCATCGCAATGGGCATATAATAAAATTAAATCGTTATTTTGAATTTTTAATACTTTTCCATAACTTGATTGTTCTTCTGCTAAAATTACTGTACCATTTGTTGCGGATATAATTTCAGAGCCAGTGTCCCTTGCTACATCTATACCTGTATGAAATTTAGGTTCTATTTCTCTCTCACCAAATCTAGATGTTATTGTTCCTCGTAATGGTAAAGTTATTTCATAATTATTTTTAATACTTTCTGCATCCTGTTTCATTTGCTCATCATCACTATTAACATTTTCAACTTCTCCTCCGCCTGTTCCTAATGCTACGGCATTATCTTGAACTTCTCCTGTTTGAGCTGATGTATCTCCTACATTATTTTCTGTATTTATATTTTCATCTACAACTGTACTATTTTCATTTATTACAGTAGTATTACCATCTATATTACCACTCTCATTTACCATGTTAGCATCTGTAACTGAATTTTCTAAAAGAGTTTCACTATTCATTGTATTATTTAACGTATCTACAGTATTTAATTCATTTTGCAATGTGCTATCTTCGCCTTCCGGCACAACCGCAGGAAATAATCCGTTTTAGGAAATTATTATTTTTTATATAATCATTTAATTGAGTAATCTTTTCACTAAAATTTATATCATAAGCAAGTATCACTTCAACTTTTTTTATAAACTCACTTGAAAAAAATAAATTTGAATTTTGTATAATATATATTGTAAAATATATTAAAATAGATACTCCTATTTGAATTAACATTTTTTTAAATCTTTTAGTATCTTTCTTTTGTGTATTTCTATTAAGATCTCTTGAAGGCACTGTTACATTAACATTTCGTCTCCTTTGATATATTTCTTCTGCTTTTCTAAATTTTTCTTCATCACTTAAAACTCTTTCCAAAAAGAAAACCCCCTGTCCTTTTTTCTATGTTATTTAAACATATTCAAAAGAAAGAAGATTTATGCATACATATTTTAAGGCAGATTTTTTTAGTTCGCAATATGATTATTTTTAAATTAAATCCGAATGTGAAGTAAAAAATACTCATATTGCGAACTTTAAATAATAGCAGTTATAATCACATAAATTAAAAACGCCACTAAAGTAGATATAGTTATTCTCTTTAATTTTTTATACTTTTTTTCTAACAATTTTATATTTATTTTTTCAGATTTAGTCTCAAATTTAGAAATATAATTTAGCAAAACATATTTAGCTTCTTCTAGAATATAATCTTTAGATAATACTTTATTATCTTTAGTCTTATCTTCCGCTTCTTTCGTTTCCTTCATTTTTAGTTTTAAATTAGGATTTAAAACTATATAAGCTTCTTCTATTAAATTAGAAGGTAAATCTTTTAACACCAACATATTTTTTAAATTATTCATATTCTCTTTATCTCCTATATTTATTATATATTTAATTATTTCCAAAAAATAGAAAAGTATTCAAAATTTTGAATACTTTTTAATTCATAACTTCCATTACATCATCTTGCCCCAAACCTTCTAAATTATAGTAACTATCTGGAATTTCTCCTATTATTATATTTTCTGCAAACAATACTTGATTTAAAATTTTAGTATCTATATTACCATATGCTGTTAAAATACTCACCTCACATTCTACATCTAAATATAATCTATGTATTGTTTGGTTTATACCAGCTGCTTCAAAACTAGATCTAAAATTTGTTACAACATTACCTACAGGCTTTACCTTTATATTAATACTAGGCCCTCGTGCTGAAAGTAATTTAATACCTGTTAAAACTCCCATTGCTATAGGTATGTCTCTTTTTTCTAACGCGTTTAACTCCTCTTGAATTTTATATGCTATATCTGAAGCCAATATATTTATTAAAATTACATTAGATTTTACCATTGTTATTTTGTCATTTGTATCTTTAGAAACTATGATTAAATCTTCATAATCAATATCTTGTAAAACTCTTGTAGAAACATCATTTAAAATCATAGTTCCTATTTTATTAGTCTCCTCTATACATAATTTTTGAAAAGGTCCTGATAAGCAATTTACTATATATGCTACTGTAAGTCCCGCTACTAACCATATTGTTAAAAAATAATATAATTTTTTTAATTTTTTATTATGAACAAAATTTTTAGAATTAGGCAGTCTTATTCTTTTTCTCGAATAAATTTTATCCATATAAAAAATCTTCCCTTCTATTATGATTTTGTTAGAATTCACTTATTATTTAATTTTTAAAATATAAAATTTTGCAGATTAAAACTATTCATAATGAAATAGAGTTAGAATTTTATAATTATTTTCTACAATATTTAGGTATAAACAACTGCGTTCCGGGCATAATTTTAGCATTCATTTCTAAATTATTTAACTTAGCTATATCCTCCATTCTACTATTAAACACTTTACCTATACTCCATAAAGTATCATTTTCTTTTGTAAAATATATTACCATACTATATGAATTAGGCACTGGTGTTTCGTCCATTTCTATCTTATCTATAATATTTATTCTCTCACTTTTATATAATTCTATCTCAAATACCAATGTTAACTTTGTTTCTATACTACCATCTGGCATTACTACAATTAAGTTATCCCTTACTTCTAAATTAGTCTCTATGAAAGACATATTACTTAAATTTTCAACATCTACTATGTGTTCAAAAGGTATTGTTATTTCTTTAGATTCCATTTTATTAATTCCATCTGATTTATATGTGTATGTTAATTTTAGCTCTCCTTCATATATAATTTTAGAATTTCCTAATTTGCTCTCATTTATAATTGGAACAATATCAACATCATATACTTCATTTTCAGTTAATCTTTCTAATTGAACTTTTTCATTAAAAGTTAATGTATTTGTTACGGTATTCACAAAAGAACGTGTTTCTATTTCCTTACTTGTAAATTGTAATTTAGCTTCTGGCGTATATAAGTCTTGCATTACTCTAATTTCTTTTCTCTCATATACATATGTACTTAATTCAATTTCTATTTCTACATATATTGAATGTTCTTCTACTTGATTTGGTTTAATTATTAAATTCTTTATTTTATATTTCGTATTACAAATATTAGTATCATTCACATCTGGCATATCTATAAATCCCATAACTGGAATTCTATTTTCTATTATCTTAATTCTTCCATCATCTGTTAAATACATTATTTTAACTAAAGCCTCTGCCTTACATAAAACTTTATTATAGCTTATTTTATTTTCTTTATTTATAATACTAATATCTACTTTTAAAATTTCTGCCAAATTATCTACATTATCTATAGTCATTGTCTCTTTAGCATAACTTACAGTCTCACCAAAACCTAAAAGTGAATTTATAGATAATTCTTCTTCTAATTTTTCTAAATTTTTTATATCTTCTATTTCATTTACAATTTCTATATCCTCATTTGAATATAATTTTATATTTTCATCTAAAATTATTTTTATATTTACTTTTCTTCCATTTAATATTTTACATTCTATAGTTTTTATATTTATATTGTCCATTATTTGCATACCAGGCTTACAATCATCAAAATCTAAAATTTTACTAAAATCTAATACTGTATTTAAACTTCTAACTCCTCCTTCTTCACTATCTGGAAGATAAACTATATAAACATTAACTCCTCCATCTATTTTTATTTTACCGTTCCATTGCCTCTTTTTTATAAATACATACCGTTCCTGAAGAACTTATTGTGTTTAATATATCAGGTTTTATATCTGGTACAATTATATCTCCCTCTACTACTATATTTTCTAATTTTTGTCCAACAATTTTGTTCACACATACCTTTTCCTTTTTTAAATTTAATAACATAATTTACCTCCTAAATTTTTTATTAATATATATATATTTATGAGCAAAAAAAAAATTCCTAAAAATAGGAATTTTTTTCTTAATTATATCACACAATTTATTTTACCTTTGTTATTACATTTATTTTAAATCAAATGGTGCCGTATATGGATTTAATTTTTCTCCGTCATATATTGATAACTCTACGTTTTTAGAAAGAACATCTGCATATGTATAGCTCTCTTTTAATTCATTTCCAACTTTAACACAAAATGTCCATGGATATGTTTCTTCAACAACAGCTGTTTTCTCTAAAATTTTTGATTTACCTAAAGTTCTTTTTAATAAAACTTTTTTCCCTACTAAATCAGCCATTCCTTTTTTTAAATTGGCTAGTTGTACAATTTCTTCCTTGTAAATCATTTTATCACCTACTTTATAATAATTTGGAAATAATTATATTTACCACTTATTATATCCGAAATATATGTTACCACATTTAACTTTTTATGTCAAAGGCTCTTTTTTGACAAAATTTGACATATTACTACTCTCATAAGCGTTTCGAGTTTTTATTACATTTATGTTACATTTATATTACAAAAATGTTACAAGGTTACAGATAACATATGTAGCAACTTATGATATACTTTCTAAATATTTAGTAAATGCATCTAAAAATCGTTCTAAATCTTCTTGTGTTACTGTTCCAATTTTAAATTGTATCTCTTTATCTGTTATTTCTATTAAATCGTCACATTTTACAATACTGTCTTTACGCAATTTATTTATATCATCTTTGTTTAATACTTCATTATAAGGATATGTAGCTTTATTCATATTGGAAGATAGTAAAAATCCAAAGTAATTTATATCTATTGCTTGTCCGTCATCTACTATTACAAATACTTGCAGAAGTATAATAAACAATTTCGTCTTTTGATAGTGCATATGTGTCGGCATCTTTAGTTTTGCAAAAGTTTTTGTAACTTTTAATAGCACCTTTGTCCTTTGCTTGCTTTACTAAATTTGCTACTCTATTTTTGTATTTTTCGTCAATCATTTCTATACCTCCTTTTTTATTATATGAATTATCTGTAATGATTATACCACAAATTTTACATAAATTCAATTTTTAGTCTCCCCCAATATAATTTTATACTACAATGTGTGTACTGTCAAGATAAAATTATAAAAAAATAGTTTTGAAAAATACTCAAAACTATTAAAAAAACTATAAAAATGGCAGGGGTAGAAGGATTCGAACCCTCACAGGCGGTTTTGGAGACCGATGTGCTACCATTAACACTATACCCCTATAACTTGCTACTAGAATATTATACATTATAAAAATAAAAAAATCAAGAGTTTGACGAGAAAAAAATAAAATGTTAGTAACTACTTAGCAGTGTTTAAATAAAAGCTTGATATATAGCTATTTGCAAGTCAAGACCCGGATTGTTACACCCTAGCTATGTTTTGACTAAAAATAACTATATATCAAGTTTTTATAAAATTTTTACTGAACTATAACTTTACAAAACTATATCACGTTTTAATATGTTGTTTTGTATAACTCCCAAACCTATAAAATTATGGTCTTTGTCGTAAATTCTATAAACATCGTTTTCTCTTTTTCTAACAAGCATCATTCCATTTATAAATAATTTTAATTCATTATCTGTTTTTAAAGTAATTGCGCCATACGTTTTAAATGCTGTTTCTATATCTATAAAATACTTACTTTCAATTTCTTCATTTGATAATGTTTTTAATGTTTCTAAATCTATAGCTTGTTCTATTGTAAAGTCTCCTACTTTTGTTCTTTCTAATTTAGACATTGTTCCTACTGTTCCTAATTCTTTTGCAATATCTTCGCAAAGTGTTCTTATATATGTTCCTTTTGAACAAGCAACTCTAAATTTTATTTCTTCTTCATCTATGTTTAAAGATATTAAATCAATACTGTATATCGTAATTTCTCTAGGTTTTACTTCTACTTTTTCACCTAATCTAGCATATTCATATAATTTTTTACCATTTACTTTTATTGCAGAATACATAGGTGGAATTTGTTCTTGTTTTCCTTTAAAGCAATCTAATACATCTTTTATGTTTTCTATTTCTAAAGCTGATTTTGGAACAGGCTTTTCTTCTATTACTTCACCTGTTATATCTCCCGTATTAGTTTTTTTGCCTAATTTTAAAGTTGCTTCGTATTCCTTGTCATGGTCTATTAAATATTTAGATATTCTTGTTCCTTTTGAAATTAAAATTGGTAATACGCCTGATGCCAATGGATCTAAAGTACCTGTATGTCCCACACTTTTAATTTTCATAGATTTTCTTATTTCTGTTACAACATCTTGTGATGTTAACCCTACTGGTTTATTTACAATAATTACTCCGTTCATTTTATACTCCTTTTTATTTCTTCTATTATTCTTTCTTTAGCAATTTCTAATGGATATTGCATTAAACAACCTGCAGCTTTTATGTGACCTCCGCCACCATATATTAAACAAATATCTGCAACATTTACATTAGAATTATTATTTGCTCTTAATGATACTTTATAGCCTTTTTCTGTTTCTCTAAAAAATACAGAAACTAAAACGCCTTCTATGCTTCTACCTTGTTCAACTATTCCTTCGTGGTCGCCAAATTCAGCATTAACCTTTTTTTCATCCTCCATTGTTATATATGTAAAAGCTATCTTACCTTCTTCTAAAAGTTCTAATCTATCTATTGCTATTTTAGTAAGATTAAATCTTGAAAGAGTTACTGTTTGCATCACTCTCTCATATATATTAGATATATTTACACCTTTTTCTAACATACTTGCTGCAATTTCAAAAGTATCTGCTGTTACATTACTATATTTAAAGCCACCTGTATCTGTTATAATTCCTGTTATTAAACACGTACCTATCTCTTTTGTTATTTCTATCCCAAAGTATTTTAGTATTCCACATAAAATTTGAGCAGTTGCAGGTGCGACCGGATCTACATAATTATAATGGCCAAACATAGAATTTATACTATGATGATCTATTACTATACTTCTTTTAGCATTTTCAAAATATGCAGAAAAACCATTTAATCTTTTAATATCTGCACAATCTAAAGCTATTGCTAAATCATATTTTTCAACATCTGATTCTTTTTTTATTTCATTTACCCCTGGTAGAAATTCAAAAGTTCTTGGCATTTCAGGTATTATAACATCTACATCTTTATTATTATTTTTTAATGCTAAAAATACAGCCATACTACTGCCTACAGCGTCACCATCAGGCGATTCATGTGTTAAAACAACTATCTTTTTAGCCTTTTTTATCTCTTCTTTTATACCGTCTAAAGTCAAAACAATACTCCCCCAATCTGTTACATTCACAATTTATATTAATAATTTTATATTTAAAGCAATTCAATAAATAAAGCCATCCTATTCTAAAGGTTTCAAATCCTTTGTAATCTCGCTAATAATTGAATCAATTTTAGCACCATATTCAATAGTTTCATCGAATTCAAAAACAAGTTCTGGCGTATTTCTTAAATTTACTTTTTTAGCTAAAGCACTTCTTATATACCCTGATGCTTGTTTTAATCCTGCTAGAGTATTTTTTTTGTTTTTAGAATTTATCATACTAACATATACTCTAGCATATCTTAAATCTGGTGTAACTTTTACTTTAGTTACACTTATCATTCCAGTAACATTGGAATTGTTCAATTCAAAATTAATTATATTACTAATTTCTCTTTTTAATTCCTCGTTTATACGATTCATTCTATTAGTTTCTTTCATAATGAATACCATTCCTTTCTGAAGGTACAAATAAACTTAATTTACTCTTTCCATTATATATGCTTCTAATATGTCTCCCTCTTTTATGCCATTAAAATCTTCTATTTGAATACCACATTCAAATCCGTGTGACACTTCTTTTACATCATCTTTAAATCTCTTCAAAGTAGATATTTTACCTTCGAATATTTCTTTTTCTTCTCTAATAACTTTTACAACTGCTCCTCTTACTATTTTACCATCTAACACAAAAGAACCTGCGATTGTACCTGCATTTGAAATTTTAAATATTTGTCTTACTTCAGCATGACCTGATAAAACTTTTTCGTATACTGGTGCTTCTAAACCTTTCATTGCATATTCTACTGCTTCTATAGCTTGATATATTATAGAATAACTTTGTAGATTTACATTGCCTTTATCTGCAATTTCTTTTGCATTCGGCATTACATTTACATTAAATGCTATTAATATTGCATTTGATACTTTTGCCAAATTAACATCTGATTCATTTACTGCTCCTACAGCAGCATGTATTACTTTTACTTTTATTTCATCATTAGATAATTTTTCTAATGCTTGTTTTACAGCTTCTACAGAGCCTTGAACATCTGCTTTTACAATAATAGATAATTGTTTTAAATTTGCTTCATCCATCTTACTAAATAAATTATCTATTGTTACAACTGAATTAGATTTTAAATGTTCATCTCTTTCTATACGTTTTCTTTTTTCTACTAAATGTCTAGCTGTTTTTTCATCTTTTACCTCGTAGAAAGTCTCTCCTGCTTCTGGAACAGTTGATAATCCTACGATTTCAACAGGTGTAGAAGGACCAGCCTTTTTAACTTTTTGGCCTTTATAATTAGTCATTTGTCTTATTCTACCTATTGAAGAACCTACTATTATTGTATCACCAACATCTAAAGTACCTCTTTGTACTAATACAGAAGCTATTGGCCCTCTTGATTTATCAAGTCTTGCTTCTATTACAACACCTTTAGCTTGTTTTTTAGGATTTGCTTTTAATTCTTTCATATCAGCTACTAATAATACCATTTCTAAAAGTGTATCTATATTTTTATTATATTTAGCAGAAATAGGAACGTATATTACGTCTCCTCCCCATTCTTCTGGTACTAAATCGTATTCTGTTAAAGCTTCTTTAACTTTTTCTACATTTGCACCTTCTAAGTCAATTTTATTTACTGCTACTATAATAGGAATATTCGCAGCTTTAGCATGGTTTATTGCTTCTATTGTTTGAGGCATTACGCCATCATTTGCAGCAACTACTAAAATCGCAATATCTGTAATTTGAGCACCTCTTGCTCTCATACTTGTAAAAGCTTCATGTCCTGGTGTATCTAAAAATGTAATTTCTCTATTATTTACATTTACTTTATATGCACCTATATGTTGAGTAATACCACCTGCTTCACCTTCTATAACATTTGTATTTCTTATAGCATCTAAAAGTGAAGTTTTACCGTGGTCTACGTGTCCCATTACTACTACTACTGGTGGTCTTGGTACTAAATCTTCTTCTTTATCTTCAGTCTCGTCAAATAATATATCTTCTTCTGTTACAACTTCTTTTTTAATAGCATTTACTCCAAACTCTTGAGCAACTAAATATGCAGTATCAAAATCTAACTCATTATTAATTGTAGCCATAATACCAAAATCAAATAATTTTTTAATTACTTCTCCAGTTGTTTTCTTTAACTCTGCTGCTAAATTTTTAACACTAATATTTTCTGGTATTGTTATTTCTGTTAATTTAAATATTTTTTGTTTACTCTCTGTTTTTTGCTCTTTATTTGCTTTCTTTTTATTTTTTCTATTTCTATTATTAGAAAGGTCATAATAATCTAGCATATCACCTTCTGTAAACATATGAGATAATTTATTAGATTGTTTTAAATCTTTTAATTTTCCATCATCAAACTCATTGTTAAAATCTTTTTTAGATCTTGTTGCCTTTTTATTTTTGCCTTCTTCATATTTTTTATTTAATTTTTGTTTATCTATAGCTTTATTTTGATACTCTCTTACGCTTTCTTTTTCTATAGTATCAACTGCCATAATATTTTTAATATTCTTTTCTATGCCATAGCTATCAAGAGTTTTTCTTTTAAAGTTATTATTCTTATTATTAAATTTATTCTCTCTATTATCAGAATATTTATTATTTTTATTATTCATATCTCTGAAATTATTATTCTTTTTCTCGCCAAAATTATTACCATTATTATATTTATTATTTTGATTATTAGATTTATAATCGTTATTCCTTCTATCATTTCTGTCATTATATCTATTATTTCTATTATTATTTTTTATTTCAGAATTATTATTCTTTTTATTAAAACTTTTTTGACTATTCATATTATTCTCATCATTATTTTTATTTTGAAAATTACTGCTTTTTTCTTTATTTATCTCTTTTTTATTAGAATTTTCATTCATTCCATTATTTGATGTATTTGAATTATTTGTATTACTAACAACTTCTTTTTTATCTTCTACTTTTACAACATTATCTTTCTTATTGCTTGGTGCTTCTTTCTTAGTTTCCTTTTTTATACCAAATAATTCATCTACAGTCATAGGCTTTTGAGGCTTTTCTCTATACACTATGTTATAATCTTTTTTCCTAGCATTCTCAAAATTTAAATTAGATTTTTTTTCATTTTCTTCTTTTTTATCCTCTACATCTTCTGAAATAATAACTTCTCTTCTGATAATTACAGGTTTTTCTTCTTTCTTTACTTCTTTTTTCACTTCATTTTTAGCTTTTTTATTCACTTTACTCTTTTTATCATCTTCTTTATGAGTTTGTGTATCTACTATATGTTTCTTTAACATTTCTATTTGATCATTACTTATTACATTCATATGACTTGTTACATTTATTCCCAAATCATTTGCTTTTTTAATCAATTCATTACTTGTTAATCCTAATTCTTTTGCTAATTCATGCACTTTAACCTTACTCAATTATATCCCCTCCATCAAAATATTTTTTATTGCTGTAGCAAAATTTATATCTTTTATACATATTACTGCTTTATTTCTTTTTCCAATAGCTTCACTTAGAAAGTTTATCTCTCCATACTCGATACACATTATCTCGTTCTTTTCACATAAGTACTTTATATTATTTTTAGTTTTATCTGAGGCTTCCACAGAGACTATTACTAGTTTAGCCTTTTTTTTCACAATACATTCACTTACTGCATCAAAACCTGCAATTATTTTTCCTGCCTTTGTTGCTAACCCCAATAAGCCTCTTATTTTATTATTTATCAATTATAATACCTTTTAACCTTTCATAATTTTTCTCATCGATTTTTTTTAATTTATATGCTTTTTCAAGACACTCTATACTATGACAAATATACGCTCCACGTCCCAATTTTTTATTATTTTCTTGTTTTTCATTATTTGTAACTCTTATTAATTCTTTTTTATCTTTTTTTGAATTACAAGCTATACAAGTTCTTATAGGTATATGAGCCATATTTTACACCCCTTATTAATTATTCTTCACTATCATCTGCATTGCTTCCTTCAACATCTTCTTCGCTAACTTCACTTAATTCATCTTTTTTAGCTTCTAATAATTCTCTAAATTGAGTTTCGCTCTTTATATCTATTTTCCAATTAGTTAATTTAGCTGCTAACCTTGCATTTTGACCAGATTTTCCTATTGCAAGTGATAATTGATCATCTGGAACTATTACTTGTGCAAATTTATCTTCTTTTACATCTACTGCTAATACTCTTGCTGGTAATAATGCAGAAGCAATGTATATTGATGGATCTTCATTCCATTCTATTACATCTATTTTTTCTCCATTTAATTCATTTATAATATTTTGTATTCTTACACCTTTTTGACCTACACAAGAACCAACTGGATCTATATTTGGATTAGATGAATAAACTGCAACTTTACTTCTATAACCCGGATCTCTTGAAACACTTTTAACTTCTATTAACTTTTCATATATTTCTGGTATTTCAAACTCAAATAATCTTTTTACAAAATCTGGATGGCTTCTAGAAAAAGTTACTTGTGGAGTACCTTTTGGTCCTCTTTCTACATTCATTACATAACCTTTTAAGTTTTGATTTACATAGTATTTTTCTGTTGGAATTTGCTCCTTTTCTGGCATATATCCCTCTAATTTTTCTAAATCAATTATTACTAATCCATTTTCCACTTTCTGTACTATTCCAGATACAATTTGACCTTTTTTATCTGAATATTCTGTATATGTCATATTTCTTTCAGCTTCTCTTATTTTTTGTACCATTACTTGTTTTCCAGTTTGAGCTGCAATTCTTCCAAAATCTTTTGGTACTATCTCTATAAAAAGGTCATCACCTAATGATAATTTTTTATCTATTTTATTAGCTTCCTCTAAAGTTACTTCTAAATCTGGATTTTCTACATTTTCTACAATCTTTTTTACTGTATATAAATGCATTTCTCCAGTTTCTGGATTTATTGTTACTTTTGCATTTTCTCTTGAATCGAAATTTTTCTTATATGCCATTAAAATTGCTGTTTCTAATGATTCTATTAAATATTCTTTTTTTAATCCTTTTTCCTTTTCTAAATCTTCCATAGCTGTTATTAATTCTTTATAATCAACTGTTTTCATTTTTTTAAAATCTCTCCTTTTTATTTACATTTTTATTTACATTTTATTCCAATCATATACTAATTTTACATTTGCTACATTTTTTTTATCAAAACTTATTTCTTCATCATCTGTTAATATAACAATTTCATTCTCATTATACCTTTCTAAAGTACCTACATATTGCTTTTTATTTTCAAATTTTGTGTATAAATTCACTTCTATTTTTTTACCTAAATTTTTTTCAAAATGTTTATCATATTTTAATACTTTTTCAACACCAGCTGATGAAACCTCTAAGTAATATTGCTCTTTTATATAATCAGCTTTATCCAAAATATCATTTAAAACATTTGTAACTTTTTCACAATCGTCTATTGAAACACCATTTTCACTGTCTATATATATTCTTAAGTAATATTCTTTTCCTTCTTTTACGTATTCTACATCATAAAGCTCTAATCCTAATTTTTCAATTTCTGGCTCCACTAATTCTTCTATCTTTTTTTCTAAATTAGTCATTTTCATAGCCTCCTTATATTAAAATTAATTTTAAAGAGTGGGGCTCTCCCCACTCTTTATGTTATTTCATTCTTTGCAAGAGTTATTATACTATATTTTTAGTGATTTGTCAAATTTTTCTAAGATTTTTTTGTAAATAACGTAACCAAATATCCCTCAATTATTAAATTTATTTATCTAATAATTGGGGGGACTTATATTTTCAAGCTCCTTTTAATTAACAGTATTATTTAAATTCGTTAAACTTTCTTTATATTCCTCTAATGGAACATCATTTTCTTCCATAAGTTGTTTTCCTTCATCAATTAATTGTTGAATTGTTTTTCCATAAATCTCCGAATACATTTCAGTCTCAACATCATTTCCAGCCACAGCTGATGAAATTCCAGAACTAAACATATAATACATCATTGCATAGCTAAGATAATATATATCTTCATCATCTTCGCTAATTTCATTTTCTATCCTATTTAGTATTTCTTCATAATTTTCAGCTGTAATTACTTCCTCCTTTATATTTTTTCCTAAAGCCTCTCCTGATGTGCTAGTTGAATTATTTAAATTATTTGTATTACTAGTTTCTGTTGTATCTTGCCTCAATACGAAATATAATCCAACCCCTACTATAGCAATTATTATAATTATTACAATAATATAAATTGCTAAATTTTTCTTTTTTGTTACAGAATTTGACATATCGAAATCCCCCTTTATTTTTATGCGATAATAATATCATAATATACTAAATTATGCAAGGGTAATTTGGACTTTTTCGTTATTTTGTACATTACTGCTAAATATAATTAAAATCATTTGACAAACATCTTTTTGTATAGTATAATTACATAAACTGTTCATTTTCTCACCTCATATTTAATCTTATTGAATATATTATATACAAGATTTTAAAAGAATGTTATAATTCAATTATATTGAATGCTATAAGGATAGACCTATATGAAAAACAAAAATATTAGTGGAATAGATACTTAGGAATTATCAGAAGAAGATACAGAAGAAATAAAAAGGCAAGTGGAATATATGAAGTGGAAAAAGAGAAATAAATAAAATATAAGGAGTAATTGGATGGGAGAATTGGATATAAAATCAGTTATAAATAATAAAAATTCAGCTATAAACAACTTAAATGAATATTTAGATATGTGCATTGTTCAAGATGAAAAACATATAAAAAAAGCTAATCTATTATCATACTGGATAAGAGATTTTACAAAATATATTGAACAAGAAGAAAATTTTAACTCTTCTAATTTAAAAGAATATTGCCGTGGAGATATTATTAAAGTAAATTTAGGATTTAATGAATAAAACTTTCAAACGAAAAAATGATTTTAATTGATGAAAAAATCAAAATTATATATAAATTAACATATTTTACTTGACTATGGGCATAATATTTAGTATAATGCATTTAGAATACGTTGCTGTGTAATATTTTTGTTATGTACAGCACTTTAAGAATACGTTTGTGTCCTATAGTAATATAGGACACTTTTTATTTTTTATAGATCAACATCGAATAGAAAATAGTATTGAAAAATAGGCAATTACCAATACTAAAAAATCTTGATATTCGAAAATAAAGAGTAGGCTTTCCCTACTCTAAAACAACCATACACTTGCTTTTTAACATATATGCATTTAACCGTGTATGCAAGTTCCAAATTGATAACTTTGTGTGAAAATTTTGAAGGCAAAAAAAAGAACACTTGAAAACCAAATATCCATTGATGACTTATTTAAATAAAAAGTGCAAGAGGCGATTTTCAGGGGTTCCACCATGGGAGCCCACTGCCTCCTGCTATATTGAATTAATTATAACATATAATAATTCAACTTGTAAAGCACTTGATATTATATTTATATGTAAAATTTGCAATTATATTCATCTCATTTAACTGCTAAAAAAACAACGGAAAAGGTTAGAGGAGTACAAATCAAATGGAGCGAGTAGCGGGAATCGAACCCGCGCTATCAGGTCGGAAGCATGACATTCTACCACTAAATTATACTCGCATATTTTATTATTCTTCTTATGTAACTCTTTTATAAACAATAATAATTTACTTATTATCTCTTAACTTTACTATTTCTTCCATAATTTTCTCACTAACTATTTCTAAATGTTCTTTATCAGGTTTTCCCTTACTCACTGCATATTGTGAAAATTCTATAGGCTTTCCATAATTTATCACCACTTTTGTAAATGGTTTAAATGTTCCTTGTATTCCTACTGGTATTACAGGGGTATTTGTTTTTAATGCCATAAATGCAGCTCCTGCTTTTATTGAAGAATGTTTTGCCATACCATTTCTTGTTCCTTCTGGAAATATTCCTAAAATATCTCCCTCTTTAATTGCTTTCATAGATAATTTTACGGCGTCTAAATCCGCAGCCCCTCTTTTTACTGGTATGACTTCAAATACTTTTGCAAAATATGAAATTATTTTGCTTTTGAATAATTCTTCTTTTGCCATAAATCTTATTTTTCTTTTAGCAGTTACAATAATTACAGGTGCATCCAATGCATGAACATGGTTACCACATAATATAAAGCTTCCCGTTTCTGGAATATTTTCTTCTCCTATAATTTTTACTCTAAATAATATTCTTGCTACTACATTAAAAAATGGTTTGAAAAATTTTCTCTTATTCATGTTAACTCCAGCCTTCTTATCAATATTATATATTTGCTTTTGCATAATGCATTTAGAGGTTGTTCAAGTTTATCAGACTCTTATCAATATTGTATATCTAAACTTTTTAGTGATTGCATAATATGCTATTAGTATTTCTTACGCTTTACTACCACATCTATTATAATACAACCCTACAATTCTTTCAACAACTTCTTCAATACTCATATTAGTGCTATCTATTTCTATAGCATCTTCTGCCTTTTTTAAAGGTGCTACTTCTCTTTCCATATCTATTTTATCTCTATTTTTTAAAATTTGCAATACTTCTTCATAAGTAGTATTAATACCTTTTTCCATATTTTCTTTATATCTTCTTCTTGCTCTCTCCTCCATATCGGCATTTAAATATATTTTTAAATCTGCATTTGGAAATACTACTGTTCCAATATCTCTACCTTCCATTATTGTATTTTTCTCTTTAGCTATATTTCTTTGAATATGCAACATTGCTTCTCTTACTTCTTTTATTGAAGATATTACTGATATTATATTATTCACCTCATTACTTCTTATTACTTTTGTAACATCTTCTTTATTTAAAAACACGTAATCTAACTCATTCATATCTTCATTAGTAACAAATTCAATTTTCATATTATGAACAATATCAACCATTTTTTGTATGTCATTTATATCTATTTTATTTCTTAAAACTTCTAAAGTTAAACATCTATATAAAGCTCCTGTGTCTAACCTTAAAAATCCTATCTTATTAGCCACGCGTTTAGTTATTGTACCTTTACCACTTCCTGCTGGTCCATCTATTGCTATTATAAAACTCATATTTTTATTATTCCTTTCTATTCTCCATATTTTCAGGCATTATAACTGTTTTAGCCACAACCTCCACAGCTTCTATATACATAGCTGTTAAATTTTCTAGTTCTCTCTTTACTTTGTCACGCAAATTTTTTAATACCTCTATTAAACAACATCCATATATAATAGAAACTTCTATATAAACAGTCATTCCATTATCTGTTTCTGTTACTCTTACCTTACTCACTCTTTCAATTCCATTTACTTTTTGGCCTACGTACTCAACTATTTGTTTTACAGCTGTATCTGAAATTTGAAAGTTACCTAAGTAGCTAAATGTTGGTCTTATTATAGATTTTTCTGTAATATATGGCTTTTCATTACGCCCTTTCGATTTAAAAATTTGTAAAGGATCTAAAAGGTATCCTGCAAAGTCTTTTTTTATTTCAAAAGTAGGTACAGGAATTACGTGTTTTCCTTCCGTTACTCTGATTCTTCTTGCAGTTTCCATTTCCTCTTTTGTTGCAACTTGGTCTATATAAATTCTTTCTGATATTTTAGGAAAACTTAAGTTTTCTGCAATTTTATCAACCATACCGTCTGAAGTGCCTAGTATCATAATACTTTCAGGCTTATATCGTTCTATAACTTCGGCTATTTCTTTTTTTTGCTCCTCTTTAGAAAACAACGCCAATTTTACAGTTTCTATTTTAGTAGCTGCTTTTTTAGCGGAACTTCCTGCAATAATTACATTACCTTTTATTAGCAACCCATCGTCTATAATATAATTTATTCCTCTTTCGTTAGCTACAAATTGCGCTCTATAACTTTTTCCAGTCCCAGACGGACCTACAAAAGCATATACTTTCATAATACCACCTTTTTCTAATATTTACATTTGTTCTCACAGTTTTTAATATAATTAGAGTACAAATTATTATCCTTCCTTATTTTTCAAGTTCCAGCCTTCTTTATTAATTTGTCTTTCTCTTGCTATTGCTAAACTGCCTCTTGGAACATCATCAGTAATTGTTGAACCTGCTGCTATAAAAGAATCATCTTCTATTTTTACAGGTGCTATTAAATTTGTATTAGAACCTACAAATACTCTATCACCAATTATAGTTTTGCTCTTATTAAATCCATCATAATTACAAGTTATTGTACCACAGCCTATATTGCACTTTTCACCTATCTCAGCGTCCCCTACATAAGACAAATGTGGTATTTTGCTACCCTTTCCAACAATAGTTTTCTTAATTTCAACAAAACTTCCAATTTTAACTTTATCTGCTAATACACAATTCTCTCTTATATATGAATTTGGACCTATTTCACACATTTCTCCAATTACTACATTAGATTTTATAATTGTATTTGGATGAATTACTGTGTCTCTACCTATAATAACATCATCATAAATATATGTTGAATCCATATCTTCTATTGTAACGCCATTTTTCATATGTTCAGTATTAATACGTATTCTTAAAATTTTATTTATTATTTCTAATTGAATTCTATCATTTACGCCTAATGCTTCTGAAACATCTTCTACAATTACAGCTCCAACTTTTAAATCTTTCTTTACCATAATTTTTATTATAGATGGTAAATCTAAAGTATTAGTTAAAGGATTTTCTTTTATTTCATCTAAATTATCAATTAATTTATCAATATCAAAACAATATATACCAGCATTTATTTCTTGTATTTTTTTATTCTCCATTTCTAAATTAATATCCTCTACAACTTCTTGCACTTTTCCATCTATGTTTCTTATAACTCTACCATAAGATATAGGTGTATCATAAATTGCAGTTAGAATTGTAGCATTTTCGCTATTTATAATAGATTGATTTAGTAATTTATTTATAGTTTCTGTTCTTATTAAAGGAATATCACCATTAATTACTACTACTTTTGCATAATCTTTTCTTTCTTTTAAAAATTGAACTGCAGATTTTACAGCCTCTGCTGTTCCTTTTAACTCATTTTGCTTTACATACGTTACAGAATTTTGCAAAACTTCTTTTATATCATTTTCATTTTTATCATTTACAACTACACAAATCTCTTTAACATCTGCTTTTACAACAGCCTCTACAACTCTTCTTATTATTTCTTTTCCAAAAACTTTATGTACCATTTTACATTTATTAGAATTCATCCTTGGATCATCACCTGCAGCTAATACTACAGCTATAACATCATCGTTCATTATTAAATACTTCCTTTCTATATATCAAGTCTTTTAAAGCTAAAAATTAAATATGCTTATTCAAAAAATTAGTATATAACTTCATTGCCGTTTCTGGGCTATCGTTACCTTCAGCATTTTTTATTGGTGCAAATTCTTCCTCTTTATTTACTGATAAAATGCTTATATTATCAAAATTCTCAAAAGCATCAAATATAAATTTTTCAAATTTATATATATTAGGCTCTGTAGGAATCACCTCTTGCAAATTATTATCTATATAAGGCACTTTTTTATGAGCTCTATGATACCTTAAGTCAACATCTGTTAATAAATCTAAAGCTTTTATATTATACAAATGGCTAATTATATTAGATTGAGAATACAATAAATCTCCATTTTCGTCTTTTGCATTTCTTAATTCATCTGATATTTCATTATATTCAATTACACCTATTTTACCATTCTTTTTACAATATACACCTGTCTTTTCATTAGCATCTACTTTTTTTACAGTTTTTGCAGCTATCATATCGCCATTTTTTATAGTTAATCCTACAAAAATTGAATCTATAGGATTTACTAATATATTATCTACTCCAGATACAAAAACCCACTCTATTCCTTTATCCTTCATATCTTTTAATATATTTTGCTCTTTTAAAACCTCGTAAATTCCGCCATTACCATTACTTGCAGTTTTTATTAAATAATCTTTTCCTATTATAACTTTTCCATTTTCATCTATAACCGGAATATCATTTTGTACAAAAAACTTTATATTATTTTTATTTAAATTAAAATAATTATTATCTTCAAAAAACTTAACTGTTTCTCTTTTATTTCCATTACTTGTCATTATATACCAATTAATATCCACATTATATTCACTTTTAGCTTTTATAAAATTTTGTGCCAAAACTTCAAAAATAGAAACTTCTTTTCCAAAAATATCTTCTAAATTAAGCATATATGTGCCTTTAGGCCCTTTGTGTCCTAAACGTGTTCCTTGCCCTCCCGCCATAGTTATTACTGCTAATTTATTATTTTTTATAACATCAGAACCTATACTGTCATATTCATTTTTTTCTTCTAATAATAATTTATTTTTCTCTACATATTTTATTGGCTCTATTGTATTTATATTCTCTTTGTATCCATTTTTTAATTCATTATATAAATTATTAACTTCTTTGAAATTAACTCCTAATATTTGATTTATTAAATTTTCCCTTCTCTCTAAATTCATTTTTTCTAATATTTCTATTATATGTTCTTGATTATTATATTTTAATATCGAAATCGCTTTATTTTCCACTTTATAGCCTCCTAAAAAATCTTTTTATATTTTACTACATATTAGAAAAAATATCAAGTTAAGAAAAAATTTTTCAAAAATTAAGTTACAATTCAGTAAGAGAACATACAACTTTTGCAAAATTGATGTAAAACTACATTAATTTAACAGAGCACCAGTGTAAACACTGGCGCTCTTAATTTAATATTTAGGAGTAATTTTTAAAATTTTTCTCGCCAATTTTAAGTCCTACCCGTTACAAATAACTTGGGGTGCTATTCCTTGTTCGGGTGTTAAGGGGAGCTAGAATCAAGGACGTTTAAAGCGTGGCGAGCACAGCGCTGAGGCCGTCGCCGGCGAGAAAACTAGACTGGAAAAACGCTACATATTTTTTAACTATATCATCTATTTTTTCTATTGTGTATATTATTTTTTTCTTTGACAATATTTCTTGTTTTTCTTACAAATAGCGAGTTTCTCCTGCATATTTTGATAAAAATATTATATAACTATTATGCGAGTTTTGTCAATGATTTTTTAGAGTTTTTTAAAACTTTTTTTCAAAAGTATGTATATTTCAGCGTTTTTGGGGAAATTATATATTTAAAAATGAGGGGTAGTTATTTTGCGATTTACTCGCATATCAGCTTGTTCTTATTTTTTAAAAAATAATGTATGATATACAATGGTGGTAAACATGGAAAGAGATTTTGAAAACTTAGTATATGGGAACTCTTTAAAAGAACTCCGAAAGCAGAATAAATTAACGCAGGAAGACGTTGCTCGTATCACTGGTCTAGAGGCAAAATATATTAGCCAAATTGAATGTGGAATTACTAAAGGTACTATTAGCACTATGTTAAAATTTTGTGAGGCATACAATGTTACTCCTAATGAAATTTTGCATATGTTTTTAAAACCTACTAGTTCAAATATGAAATTAGAAAAACTTTTAGATAATGTATCAAAAATGAGCAAAAGGGATAAAGAAGTTATTTTTTCGCTAGCAGAAATATTAGCAAAAAAAAACTTATAAAGTAAATTTTTTTTAAATTAGGTAAAGTTAAATAATATATATATTTAATTTTATTGGGAATAAACTGACTACACGCGCTTTCCGTTTTCTAGCTATCCGTTCTTTTACCGCGGCGGTTGCTACGTTGACGGAGCCCGCGCTGGGGTGTTCGCGTAGGCTCTCCTGCCCTAGCTTTCTCGCCAGCGACGGTTTCAGCGCCGTGCTCGCCACACTTCGATACTATGAAAATATTTTATATTTTCACCTCAATGTAATATTGTTTACGGATAATATTTAAGGATGTATCAAAGAAGTTTGTTTCCATTTCTGCAGTACTATGTATTGTGGAAAG
Source organism: uncultured Clostridia bacterium (assembly GCA_944391575.1). Lineage (GTDB taxonomy): Bacteria > Bacillota > Clostridia > TANB77 > CAG-508 > CALXUC01. The sequence goes on from CALXUC010000005.1 coordinate 37,960, forward strand.
AACACATTAATAGTATATTTAAATTAGTAGTATTTTTACGAATATTTAAATATACGAAAACCTTTCATTTTTTATTTTTTAATTTTCTTTTTATTTTATTTTTTATAATCCATAGTAATATACTTACTATGGATTATTATTTATATTAAAAATTTCCTTTTCTACATTACTTGTTTTGTGGAATATCTAAATTTTCTGTCGTTGGCTCTGTAATTATATTTCCTTTATAGTCATACCTAGAACCGTGGCATGGGCAATCCCAAGTTTTTTCCAAATTATTCCAAGAAAGCTCACAGCCTAAATGTTTACAATATGGAATTACAGCAAATATTTTACCATTTTTATCTTTATATATTCCTAATTTTTCTCCATTATAATTTACAACTCCTCCAGAGTCATTTTCTAATTCTTCAAAATCTATTATAGGCGGAGTCACTTTATTTATTGCTAACGAATAAGTTGACTGTTTTAACATATTTCCAAATTCTTTACTATTTTTTATAGGTTCTAACCTAGTAGCAGTATAAATTTTAGCATAAGGATTTTCTTTACTTAAAATTTTATCTGTTATAATCCTTGCTGCCACATGAGATGTTGTCATTCCCCATTTTTTATATCCTGTAGCTACATACATATTAGGTAAAAAGTTAGAAAATTCACCTATATATGGTATTTTATCTAAAGTTACGCAGTCTTCTGCCATCCATTTATATTTCACTTTAGCATCTGGATATATTGTTTTTATATAATTTTCTAAATTAATATAACTATCTTCTATTTTTACACTTGTATCTCCTGTTTTATGCCCTGAACCGCCTACTAATAAAAGTTTCTTGCCATTTTCTTCTGCTACATTTCTAAATGAAGTAGTTGGCGTATCGCAAGAAATATATATACCATCAAAAATCTCTTTTTCTGTTTCTATTGCAATTACATAAGAAGAATCTTGATACATTTTAATAAAATACATCCCTGGAAAATTTTTTATAGGATAATGTGTTGCTAAAACTAAATGCTTACATTCAATTTTACATTCATTAACATATATCTCGTATAAATCATTCCTATGTTTTATATCTACAACTTTTGAATTTTCATACAATTTTACATTATTATTCTCTAATACTTTTAATAATGAAAGTAAATACTTTCTTGAATGAAATCGAGCTTGATTTTTAAACTTAACTGCTGATACTATTTCAAAAGGTAATGGAGATTCTTTTACATATTCAGCTTCAAAACCTACAGATTTTAAAACTTCTACTTCCTTTTTTATTTTCTCATCATTATCTTTTTCACAAGTATATACATATGCATCTTCTTTTACAAAATTACACTCTATATTCTCATCCTCTATAATCTTTTCAATTAATCCTATAGCTTCTTCATTAGAATCTAAATATGCTACCATACTTTCTTTACCAAATGAAGTATATAAAAAATCATAAATAAGACCATGTTGACTAGTCACTTTAGCAGTCGTATTAGCAGTTACTCCCATTCCCATTAAATCCGCTTCTAATAATGTTATATCTAAATCACTCTCTTTAGATATTAAGTATGCTGTAGAAATACCTGTAATACCTCCACCAATAATACATACGTCAGTTTTAATATCTTTTTCAACTTTTGGATAATTAGTTAAATTTGTACTTTCTACCCAATAAGATTTCATAATACATCACCAAGTATATTATTACCAAATTTTAACTTATTATACTTTTAATATTTTTTCTTTATCCTTATAAAATAGGATTTATCAATGTTATGTTTCTTACTGTATTGCTTTTTTTCATCTATAATTAAAAATTTTAATTTACTATATTTAATTTCCAAATTATTTTCTTCAAATTTTTTTATAGTATCTTTAATCTTCTGTATACTATTTTCAGAAGTTACTTGAAATGCTATTTTAGCACTTTCGTCTCCTAAATCTATTGCTGGATACAAATATTTATTATTAAGATTTATTAAATTATAATCATATATTATATTTAATATATCTTTAAATGCTGTTTCTAGCAATGTATTTATATCATTTAAATTAGCCTTATTTTTTAATTTCACTTGATATATAAGAATTGACAAATTGGTTGATATGTCGTTAATTTTATCTTCTATTTCCATAATTTATTACTTACCTTCTTCTTTTTATTATATTTTATATAAATATAAAGTAAAACTTTTAACATAATAATTTTTCTTTAAATTATATGTTAATACATCTCTTTATATATCTAAAGCAAAATATGTAGAATCTGGAACACTGTTCTTCGTTTCTTCTTTTACTTCTATACTTTCTTTATATGTCTCAAAATAAAGAATCTTTTAAGACTCCTTTGCAAGACTTGAATATCTTACTTTATAAGTGTAAGTAGCCCAATATACTTACTACTCTTTGCCGCTCAAGCCACATTGCTCTAGGTAAACTTTTAAATGTATTTTTTATCTTAGCACTTTTTCTTAATTTTATCAAATTTTGCAAAAGTTCCAAAAATACTATTTATCTAAAAATTTTTTATTATCTAAACTCTCTATTTTCTTTATTCCTTTACTATCTTGTAAAATCTCATATTGCTTTTTAGCCACTTCATTTAATCGCTCAAGCCTCTTATTTTGTTCCATGCCTTGATTTATCATTTCAGCATTTAAGTTTTCTAAGTTAATTAAAATTACTAATTGAAGAATATTAGCATAGTCTCGCATATTTCCATCTAAATCAGGATTTTCATCTTTCCATTCTTTCGCTGTTTTTCCAAATAAAGCAACATTTAATATATCAGCTTCATTTGCATATACATATTGTTTTTGATTTTCAGTTAAAGTTGGAATTATATTTTCCTTTATACTATCTGTGTGTATTTTATAATTAGTTTTCGCAAGTTCTCTTCTTACAGACCAATTTATCTTATTTTGATAACTTTCATTTTGTTTTAATCTTTCAAATTCTGTTATCAAATATAATTTAAATTCTGTATTTAACCAACTAGCAAATTCAAATGCAATATCTGGATGTGCAAACGTTCCAATACTATACTTTCCACTACTTGGAATAATTCCAATAGCATTAAAATCTTTTTTCCATCTATTTGGTGTCATTGTAAAACGATTATATCCGACTTCATCAATTTTAATTCTGTGTGATTCCACGGAATTAAAATTTTCATTGTGCAATTCTTCCCAAAGATTATAAAAATCAAAAGAATTTTTATTAGACATCCAATTTCTAATAACTCCTGATGGATCATCTGCATTTTGATATTTCGCTAAATCAGTTAAAGAAATATAGTCAATGTCTCCAACTCTCATTACTCTAACTAAATTATCTTTTACTTTCATTTCTGTTTTTATAATTTCTTTTTTCATTTATATCACAACCTTATATATAATAATAAAACATTTGTTCTTTATTGTCAAGACTTTTTTCCATTTTTGACATTTTTATTTTAAAATTTATACTATTAAAAAGATATAATGCAACTTTATTTTACTGTGTACTCGTAGTTTTTTATTATTTCTAATTTTTCTGCATTTAGCTCTAATTCTTTTATTACTTCAAACTCAAACATACAAATGTCCTCCTTTATGGAAAGAGGACATTTGTATGTTTATGAACCGAGCAATTATTTAGAATATCATATATCAAGCTTTAAAAACACCTAGTTAATTATTATTTAAAGTACTTTTCTCTTTATAAACAACACTCCTGCAACTATAATCAATGTACATCCTAATGCAATAATAATATATAATACATAATTCATATTTTGACCAAATGGTGGTAAAATTACTACATCTTCTGTAAATACAGAATCATACTCTTGGCTATTTTCGTCATGTGGCATATAATTACCTGTAACAGCTATATAATCTCTTCTACCAACGTCATTAAGTCTTTCTACAATCTCTGCAGAATTTTTGTATAATAATGTATCTGTACTATCATTTGCTGAAAGTTGTTTACTGTAATTAACATAGAAACTTATAGATGAAACACCTGTATTTGAAATTGCTTCTTTACTTATGTTTGGATATATTGGTGTATCTCTTAATGATTTTGTTTCTACTACTTTTACTTCATCATTATCTATGTAATTTTCAACATTTTCATTTAATTTTATCGAATTGTTACTTTGCCATACTACAGTTTCATCTAAAAGAACTGATGTGTCATTTTCGTTTAATCTAGTAGTAATTCTCTTAATTTCTGGTGTAACTCTTTCTTGTCGTTTTTCATCAAATAATTCTTGCCAATTTCTAATAGTTATTCCATCAAATCTTAGCCTATTTAAGTCCACATCGTTTACTTCAACATTTATATTATTATTATCTTCTGCTCTAAATATTGTGTTAGTATAATAATCATATATTGTGCCTATTTTATTAGCTACTGTTGTTGTTGCGTAATACGTTTCTTCAGGATTAAACATATCATATGTAAAGTAATCTGCTAATGTATCTACTTCGCCATTATTAGTTACAGTTATTTTATATTGAATTTCTATTGTAGCTCCTTGCATTATTTCTTCGTCCATAAATATGTTAAATCTATCATTTTTAATTTCTTGTACATTTTGAGTTAAGCCTTTTGAAGTATCTATTATAACTTCTCCATTTGCTAATCTAATTCTTATATTTGATACTTCTTCATCTATTTTGAACTCAACTTTAGGTCTTTCTATTAAGCCCATATTTGTATTTTGTGTTTTACTATTATTATGCAAGAAAGTTATATTTCTGTTTGGTGTAATAGCAGTAACTTTCGTATTATTAGCTAATTCTAAAATTCTATTAGAAATTTCTGCTTGTAAATTATTTATCTTATCTACATCTTTTTCTTCCTTGTTATTTTCCGCTTCTAACTCTCTTTGTAATGCAAGTATATTTTCTATATGAAGAACTTCCGCATTTTCATTTGTAATTACACTAGAATAATCAATATTATGTTTTCTACTATAAATATCCTCATATGGTTCACCATCTACATAATACGTATATGAATATTCCACATCTTTTGCATCTGTTAAATTTGGTAATACTTTTTCAAATTCTAAAAGTATATCTTCTAAAGCAACCTTGCTAACGTATTGCTCAACATTTCCATGTCTTATATTATACAATATTCCTGCTGTAGGTGCTTCTTCTGTACCAAATGTTTTATCGTCCCATTCGTCCATTGAGCAAGCTATTGTAATAACTTGTACTCCTCTTTCTTTTGCTTTTAATAATGCCTCTTTATCTTTTTCAGTTTCCTTCATATATCCATCTGTTAATATTAATATTACTTTTCCATCTGCATTTCTACTAAATTGATTTAATGCGTCTTCTATACTTTCGCTTAAAGTTCTTCCTGCGTTTATTGCTTCATCCTTAAATAAATCTAACACTGCACCTGCATTTGGTCTTTCTGTTAATCCTACTTTTCTTTCTACGCTTCCTGCAGGTTCTGAGAACATATATGCTCCTATTTTTACTTTTTGAATATTTTTATATAAGCTATCTACTAATGGTGTTATAGCTGTTCTCATTAAATTACCTTTATTATCTACTGTCATATTTTCTGATGTATCTAACATTATCATTACTTCTAAGCTAGGATTATTATATTGTTGGTAAATAGTATCTAAAGATAATGTTTTATAATCTTGTGCATTGTATGTTAAATCTTTAACTAATTGATATTCATCACCATAAGTAAATTTTACTCTAAACGTACCACTCTCTAATTTATAGAATCGATATTCTCCGTCTTGAATATCTATAGTTTGCCCATCTACAACAATATCCTCACCAGTTCTATAATAATCTGTACCACTCGGTGTTTTTCTTAAAACTTCGATTTCTTCTCCTGTTGCAGGGTCACGAAGCACCTCTATTAATTCTACTTTTACATCATTAATTTTTACTTCGTTCTCATCTATAATACCATCACTTATTAATTGATTATTATCTTTTAGTAAATCTGCTACTATATCCTCCCATACGTAACCTTGTATTGTATTGCTATTTTCTAAGCTATAATCTTGTTCATACACTAATTTTAATAATGGTGCTGTATCTGTACCGTCGGCGTACGTTCTAGGGTTCCCTAATCTTGCACTACCTGGGTTAGAAGTTTTATCCATTAATCCTTCATCGTATGCGTATATTGTAACTTCTGTAATATTTTCTTTAAACTCATTTGTACCTAAATCCATTTTTAGAGTTCTATTTTCATCTTTCTTAACTTTTAATATTAAATGTATCTCTATAACTTCGCCTGGTGCTAAGCTTTTATCTTTCAAATCATCTGTATAAATTGTTGAATAATCATTTTCTGTTCCAGCTCTATATTCCCACAATATTTCTTCTTTAGACACTTGACCGGCATCATTCATAGAAACTTCTATCCACGATGTTAAATCTGTAAAATCGTATTTTGAACTGTACTCTAAGTCTGCATCGAAACTATTTTCAATTTCAAGTAATCTACCGCTTTCTAATGTTCCTCTGTTCTTTATTAACAATTTATACTCAATATACACATTTTGTTCAGATTTTTCAGTTAATATTGTTGAAACTAGTTCTGCATTACCACCATATATTTCCTCACTATCGTATCTATATGCCACATCATCTGGATTTAATTCTTGATTGTACGGTATATTTGTATAATATCCATTATTTCTATTTAATATGTCATATTGATTATCTTCAACATTCTTATCATCAAACTTGTATTTTTGAATATCATTACCAGTTTCAGATTCTAATTTTTCTGTAGTAATTACTTGGTATACATCAGATTTGGTTCCAAAATCTCCTTGTTCTCTTTGTATTAATCCTAAATTTATATGTTCTAAACAAGGATATGTTTTTATATATTTAGTTGTGCCATCATTATATAAATCCAAATCTGCTAAATCTACTTGGTATTGATTATCTACAGGGAAATATAGCGATGTTTCCGCTGTCCTTGCATACATTTTAAATTCCTCTTTTGTTATTTCTCTATCATCTACTGTAATCAATGTAGAAACTGCGCCATTTGCTGTTTCCCAAGTCTTGTACTCTAATTCTATAGTACTTCCGTCTTTAGCAGTAGCTAAATTTTCAGAAATATTATAAAACTTATCATTAAATGCGTCTCTTTCCACAGCATTTTCTAATGCGTGTGAACTTGTTAAGTAATTTTCTGGATTACTTGTATATTTTTCTGTTTGGCTAGATAAATCGTTATTATTATTTTCTCTTATATCACTTTGTAAGTATTCTGTTGTTTTATATGTCATTCCGTCATATGCAAATTCTACATAGTAATCAAAGCCTACTCTTACGTATTCAAATATATAGTATCCTTCTTCATTTGTTAATGTTTTTGCAATATAATCAGGATCACCTTTTTTATAAAGTATTACTTCAACATTAGGTATGCCTCTTTCATTTTCATCTATAATACCATTTGCTTCACTTTCCGTTCCGCCCGGATTATCTAACCATACAGTACCTGAAATATGGAATGTTAAAGGTATTACTCTATTTTCAGGATAATATGGATAAGTAGGGTCACTTGCTCCATTGGGTCCTTTTCCAGTATAATGTGGGTATGAAGCATAATCTGGATATATATCGCTATTAAACGTATATGGTATATCTGGATAATTTGGGCTACCCGGATATTGAGGATAGTTTGGATATCCCGGATAAGTATCGTAATTTGGTAAGAATGGTAATACAGGCACATTTTCTGTTCTTTCTAAAAGATTTCCTTTGTTAACGCTTTCTTGCATATTTTGTGTCGTATTAACACTTGTTACATAATATTGTTTTACTTCTCCTAACTCAATATCTATATACTTATATTCTTTATAAATCTTTGAGTATATAATTTGTTCCAAGTTCATAGCATGTAAATCTGTTCCTAATGGCACTTGTTGGCAGAAATATTGGTGACCTAACAAGTGACCATTCCAAGCAATATGTAGTGGCGGTGTACCTGTTGGCGTTCTATGTATTGGGCAACATAGTAATGGACACCAAGATACTGGTGAAGTAGGATGTCCTCCAACGACACCATGTATACAAGCTAACGCTGGTAAAGGACATACTAACGGAATATCTACCCCCATCCATAATAATTGATCATATCCACCTTTTAATTCATAGGTTTGTCCGTCTGCATCCATTTTTTCTAATTGAAATCTCATCTTAGATAATGTATTTATGCTATAATTTGCTGTACTTGGAAACTCTAAATAAAAGACTTCATTAGGATATGGGAATTTATATTGTTGGTCATATTCTGTTACAATACTTCTTTTATCAGGATAAACAAATTGCCAATCTTTTATCTCTATAGTTTTTTCGTCATCTGCATATAATTTTGCATCAATTATTCCTGTAAAGCTTATAATTCCTGTATCTTTATCGTACATTTCACTATCAGATTCAGAAATTGGTACAAAAAACTCTCTTACATAATCTATAGTAAACGGACCTACTAAAATTTTATCTGTATCTTTAGAGTAAGAAACCTCTACTTTGCTATAATCGGTTCTATCTACCAAGTTAGCACCATTTTCTTCTTCAAAAGCATTCCAATTATCTAAAGCTTTTCCTAAAGCTGTAGCCTCTGTATATAATTCTATACCTGCAACCGGATCTTCTGAATCTTTACCTTCTATCTTTTCTTTTTCACCCGGTAAGAAATCTTTTATTAAATTTTCAAATATTTTATAAGGATCTTTTAATACTTCACTCACATTTGATACCATATTCATTATTTGAGTAATATGATTAATATTATCCCACTTGTTATCGAGAATTATATTTTGTGCTTTTAATAGTGCGGCAGCCTCACTCGTTTCTAATGAATGTAAAAATGATTGATATGCATTATTTATTGAAGATGCTATTTTTAATAATGTTGTTACTATGTTATATGTATTTCTATCTACTATACCTTCATCTACGCTTGTATCTACTCCTCTAATATCCTTTTCAATATGCCAATACGCCATTTGTACTGCATCTGGATAGTATGCAGTATCTTTTTGATGTGATAAAACATACGCTTCTTCTGGTTCTAAATTTTTTATTCCTTTGCTCGAATATTCAGCTAAAGTTCTACTTATTCCTGCAATTCCTGGTATTCCAAAACTTCCATAATATGTATTTATGCTAGCTCCATAAGGATTTTGTGCAAAAGGATTTGTTAATTCTTTAGCACTATTAGTTGGATCATATATTATCCTTTTACTTGAATCGTAAGTTGGTTCTTGATATATAGATATTACTCCAATTTCTAATGTAGCATCATTTAATCTATCATACTTATTTTGTCTTGGAACTATAATCTTACCTCTTTCAGAAGAAATTAAAAATGGACTATTTGCTAAGTCTTCAAAAGAAATTTGTTTATCATATAGAGGACCTTCTTCTACTCTAATTTCTCTTAAAATATCTCCTAAAATAACACCAGTTTCTTGTTGAAAACTATCCATATCATTTTCTATATTTTTTAAATATTGATATACTTGTTCTCTAATCGCATTCCAAATATCTTCAACAATTCCATTTAATATCCATTCAGAAACAGCTGAATCTATATCTATTACTAAAGGATGTAATATACTATCTCTTAATACATCTTCTATGTTACTTCTAGCTAATTCTAAAATTTCAATACCCTTATTACCATTTATATATTCAGTCATTGCATTTTTTATAGAATTTTTTATCTCTGGGAACATAGTGTTTTTAGCATAAGTCATAGTTGCAGTATCTATTTCTGTTCTACTCTCTATATTTCCGTCTTCATCATAAGTATATCTATACTTTATTCCTACATTATATAAAACTGTATATCCATAATCTGAACTAGTATACGGTGCAAATTCTCTATTAATTAATCCTCTTAAATTAGAATTATTTTTCAAACTTTTTAAATACTCATCTGTATATTTAACTACATTATCATACATTAAATCACTTAACGAATTATTAAAACGTTGTTCTACTCCATAAGGTACACTATTCTTTATTAAATCTCCTATACCATTATTTATATAATCAGATGATAATGTAAAAATAATCTCATTTAATAAGCCTTCTGCTACATTTGCAACATAAGGTGCAACTTGATATTGAATATTACCTGAAACTATTTTAGTTATTTGGTCTGTTATGTATTCAATAGCATCATCAGAAAAGCCGTTTTTTTCTACTTCTTCAAATGAACCATTTTCTTTAATATAATAATATATACCTGTTTTTATATCGTTAAATATAGATTCACCTGAAGCACTACTTAAATATGTATTTACACTCTCTTTTAATACATCTCTTATCTCATTTGTTATATCTATATTTAATTTAGCTCGTAAATCAGAAATAACCTTATCAGCAGTTATATAGTCTTTTAATCTATCAGTCTTTGTTAGATTCCCTCCATTACTATTAACTGCATCTATTTTCTCATCACTTGTAAAAAGATAATCTGTAATAAAATCTGCTAAATATATAAACTCTGTAGTATCATTTTTTATATTTGCTGAAATTTGGTCTCCAATAGTTGTATAACTATTAACATATTTTACTACATTGTTTACCATATTATTTGCTTCATTCTCACTAATCAATTTTGCTCCCGGTCTTAAATATCTATATCCAGTCTCTTCATCTTCATAATAACAAGAATCATTATGCCTACTTATCATAGCTCTCATTTCATTACCAATTTCTTCTTTAACTTTTTCGTTAAGTAAATTATTAGTAACTTCATAAGTCTTCTCTGTAATTACTTCTTCAAACTTAGTTTGAATATCATATAAATTACTTTGTAAAGCTGATTTTATATTATCTTTTAACTCTTGCTCCAAAGCTTCTTTATCTAACTCACTAAAAAACTTTTCAATAGCATCATTAACAGCCGTTTCAACTTCTTTATCTAAATTAATATTATTTATATAATTTTGCAATACAGCATTAATAGTACTTTCTATTTTATCTTCTAACTCGCTTTGTTCTGTAGCTAATACAATATTAGGAAATAAAAAAGTAGAACATAAAATAAAAAAAAGGACAATTACTTTTAAAATTAAATTATGTTTTGTATTTTTCTCCATAATATTTACATATCCTCCTTATTATACTATTATATTAATATTATATTTCCATTTTTTATGACTGTCAATGTAAGAAAATGTTAATTTTTCAGTACCTTCGGGAATTTTATCTACGGAATAAATACATATAAAAGAAAAAAATTTAATATTAAATTTATGTTACAATTTTACATAATCTTTGAAATCCTACGGAAATAAAGGCTTTTAAAGCATTTTTAGAAAAAAATTCAAAAAAAACAATGAAAAGCCTTGGGAAATAAGGCTTTCGAGTTCTTTGTTTCCTAGTGAAAATAGTAAAAGCTATGGGAAATATGAAAATAAAAAAAAGCCTCTAAAAAAGAGACTTAAATTATCTGTTTTATATATTAAGCACGTATCTTATAATAAACCAATAATGACATAAGCTTCCTAACATTACAAAAATATGGAATATTTCATGAAATCCTACATACTTTGTTTCAATTTTAGGCCATTTCAAGCCATAAATAAGACCTCCTATTGTATAAAATATTCCTCCTGCTAAAAGCCACAATAACGCTTCTCCACCATTTATTGTTGTTGCATTTAAAAATACTTCAAGCATTGGTGCTACTGCAATTATAACCACCCAGCCCATTGCTATATAAATAGATGTTGTAAGCCATCTAGGTGCATTTAGCCAAACTGCTGTAAGGATTATTCCGAAGTATTGCTAAGCCCCATATAACACCAAATATGCTCCAGCCCCATCCACCTAAAGTTCTTAATGGACCTAATGCTATTGGTGTATATGTAGATGCAATCAAAACATATATCATTATGTGGTCAAATTTTCTCATTACTTTGGTGCCTGTTTCCTTTAGATTTAGTAAATGGTATAAAGCACTAAATGTATATAATAATACTAAACCTGCGCCAAATATAGTAAAGCTTACTACATCCCAAGCACCTTCTCCATACCTAACAGCCCATATGACTAAAAATACTAAACCTACTATTGAGGCAACCGCTCCTAATGCGTGCGTTCCTCCGCTCACAGGGTCTTTAACTTTTGCCATAACTTCATTCCTTTCATAAATAAATTTATATTATAACTTCTTAAAATTATGCTTTTTGATTATTTTCTTCCTCTTCGATTTTCTTAATTTCTTCAAATCTCTTTATTTTAGCAGTTGTTGTTTTTATCATAGGTTCTTTTGTTATTATGATATTTTTTATATGTTTATATACAGTTAAATCTTTATTTATTTCTTTTATATCTTTCCAAATCATTTCTTTTAATTCTTCTTCTGTTATATTTGGATATTTTTCTTTAATATATTCCTCATTATACACAATTTTTGCAGATATTAACACGTCATCACCCTTAGGCTTACCATATACCATACTTTCATCTACATATTTTAAATGGTTTATTACATTTTCTAATTCTTCAGGAAATACATTTTTACCATTTTTTAATACTATTACATTCTTCTTACGTCCGGTTATAAAAAGATATCCATCTTTATCTATATATCCTAAATCACCTGTATATAGCCAACCGTCTTTTAGTACTTCGTTTGTTGCCTCTTCATTCTCGTAATATCCAAGCATTATATTTGGTCCTTTTGCTTTTACCTCACCTATACCATTTTCGTCTGGATTATCTATTTCTATTTTTACACTTGGTAATTCTTTACCTACGGAACCTGTTCTTTGGTATATATGACTTTCTGCTGATAGTACAGGTGAAGATTCTGTTAAACCATATCCTTGTACCATCAATATTCCTAAATCATTAAAACCTTTTTGTACTTTAGGGTCTAAGGCTGAAGCTCCATTTACTACAAACCTCATATTTCCACCTAAATTATCTAAAATCTCTTTAAACAATTTCTTCCTTATATCTATTCCAAATTTTAATAGAAAGTTACTAATTTTTAATCCTCTTTCAAAAGTTTTAGTCTTTCCCATTTTCTCTATTGTAATCATAATTTTCTTATACATAGCTTCCACTAACAATGGAACACCAACAAATATAGAAACTTTATACTCTTTTAAATTTTCTTGTATATGTCTTAAACCATCACAGTATACAGTCATCGTTCCCATACTTGAAAAGAATAATTGGCCTGTAGAGCCAAAAGTATGATGGTATGGTAAAAAAGCAATATTTACATCATTTTCATAAATTTCCTCAAATATACATAAATCATATATATTAGAAACTATATTTTTATGATTTAACATAACTGCTTTAGATTTAGAAGTTGTTCCTGATGTAAATATAAGTAACGCCATTTTTTCATTATCTATTTCTGCATTTATAAAATCTTTATTTCCTGCATCTAATAATTTTTTACCTTCATCAATTAAGTCATATATATATTTATATCCTTCTATTTTATCCATACAGATAAACTCTTTTACATCTGTTTCTTCTGCTACTTTTTTAATAGCCTCTTCATACGATTTTTCAAAAACAATAGCATCCGCCTTACTTCTTTGTAATAAAGAAATAATTTCTTGTTCAGGTAATCCCTTGTCTAGTGGCACAATTATACCCGTACCATTTACTGTTGCTAAATACACTAACATCCATTCATATCTATTTTTACCAATAACGGCTATTCTTTTGTTTTTTAATCCCATATTTATAAATGCTGTACCTAACGCATTTACCTCATTACCGTATCTTTCATAAGTTATTTCTTCATACGTTACTTTTTTTCCATCTTTATGTTTTATTTTATACGCAATGTTGTTTTTGTATCTGCTCACAGTTCCTTCTGTTAGCTCTTTTATATTATTATACTTTTTAATATCTTTTTCCATTTTTTCATAATATCCTTTCCATTATAAGATATAAATTTAAAAGTCCACCTCATCTAGTATCGAATACTAGGTTACCACAAAAACGTATAAATGTCAAGTGAATTTTTGGTGAATTACAAATTACACGTAATAATTCAGGATATGCTTCTTAAAAGCTTGATATATAGCTATTTTTAGTCAAAACACAAGCTCAGGTGTAACAATCCGGGTCTTGACTTGCAAATAGCTATTTATCAAGCTTTTATTTAAATACCTGATGAATAGTTACGATATTTGACTTTTTGCCACTTTAATATTATAATATTGTTTGAAAGAAAGGAATTTAACATGGAAAATAATACTGAAAAAAAATATATAACAAAAGATATATCTGAATTTCACATTCCTAGATGGGAAGAAATACCCGATATAGATTTATATTTAGACCAAACAGTAACTATACTAGAAAAATATTTAGAAAGTTATGTAGATAATAAAAATGAAAAATTAATAACAAAAACAATGATTAATAATTACGTTAAACAACAACTATTAGATCCACCTGTAAATAAAAAATATACAAGGAAGCACATTGCTACTCTTTTTGTTATCTGTATTTTAAAACAAGTTTATAGTATTACAGATATATCTGAACTTATAAAACTTGCTTTAAAAAAACATTCTATTGAAACGTCTTACAATAAATTTTGTGACGAGTTAGAAAAATGTATAGCGACTGTTTTTAAAGGTGAAGATTATATTGAAGATAAATTTATAAATAAAGAATTGTATCTTTTAAAAAACGTGGTGCTTTCCTTTGCAAATAAACTATATGTAAGAAAAACTTTTTTGAATAAATAATTTTTATAAAAATTAGATATACATCTATTTTAAATGTTACAATCACAGCCTTTATTATAAAAATATTGAAGTACTTATATATTAATATTTTGCAATCAAAGACCCGGATTGTTAATCCCTAGCTATGTTTTTGATAAAAAATATTAATATATAAGTACTAATGATATTTATTTAGCTGTGATTTGTAACTTTTAAATAAATGTATATCTAACTTTAATTTTCAAAATATTTTATTATCCCATTATAAATTCCATTCACTAATCTATTTTGATAATCATCTTGTTGTAAAAGTTTTGCCTCTTCCGCATTAGATAAAAATCCACATTCAACTATTGTTGTTGGTATTTTTATATTATCTGTTAAATACTTATTAGATATAGATAAGGCCTCTCTTTTATTTTGCCTATCAGATATTTCCTCAGAAATCCCTTTTTGAATGCACTCGGCCAACTTTTTACTTTCTTCACTACTTTTCTTATAAAAAGTTTGCCACCCCCAGTATTGCGACTGTTCTATTTTATTTAAATGTATAGATACAAAAATATCTGCATTTGAATTATTTCCTATTTTGACTCTATTTTTTAAATCTGAATTTTTCATTTCTCTTATAGTCTTAGCAGTACTATCATAAATTCCATTTTCATTTTCTCTTGTTAAAATCACATTAAAATTATTGCTTTCAAGTTTTTCTTTTAGTTTTAAAGAAATCGTTAAATTTATATTAGCCTCTGTTAACCCACTACTATTTCCGGCACCTTCATCTGGCAAGCCATGTCCCGGATCTAATATTACAGTTTTTTTACTTAGGTCTATATTAGATACATAGAGTGAAGCTATTTCATTACTCGAACCTGTTTTAAAAAATAATAAATATATTATAATAGATAAAAAAATCGCTAATATAAATAAAATAATTCTTTTTTTATTTAAAAGTATCATCTCTATTTCACCTATTACAATATATTCATCAAATAAAAAAACATTCGATTATAATTTATTTATCCAATAGTCTTCCCTCCATTTTAATTCGCTAAAATTTCTTTTATCTCTTCATATGCCTCATTTACAGAACATACTCTTTTATTTTCAGTATCCTCAATTCCTTTTTTCAACTTATTTAATAAATCTTTTTCATCCTTTATGATTAAATCATCAGAACTTTTAGTTGTTATATAAGAAAATTTAAGATATTCTATATAATCTATAACTTTATTTGACAATTCTTCTGGTAAACTTTCAATTACATTATACAACTCTTTTTGTCTCACTGTCATATTATTATCTCAATTCCGGATTTTTATCTATTGCGTCCAATATACTTTGTTTATTGATATAATCCTTACTTTCCTTTTGTAGTGAATTTATAAACGTATTCTCTTTTCTAGGAAACACATCTTGTTCTATTTCTCCACTAGGAAGCATTTTCTGCTTTGAAAAAATTCTTTTAAAATAATTCACTATATTTTCAAATATATTCATATATTTCCTCCGTAATCCTAGAAAAAATATTCAAATTTTTAAATGAACTTTAAGGAACGCCCCTAAAGTTCAAAGTTTAATTTTTTCTTCTATTTATTGCATAACTACTTCCCATAGTTGTTTTAGCAATATGCTTAACTTGTGCTCCAACTTCTCCTATTTCTAATATATTTCCATACTTTGATTTTTCTACAACTACTACTCCAATAGAAATTGATGTAATTGGAAATTGTTCTATTATTCCTTTTCTATTTGGTACCTCAATATAACCTCTTTCTATGTCTTCATCAGTAAAATATTTTACAATACCTTTATCAAATTCCAATATTATATTTTGGCAAACTTTCTCATAACACTCATTATCAACTATTGCAACAAAATCGTCTCCACCAATATGACCTACAAAATTTTCTATCTGACTCTTCATATGTACATTTTTTAAAATAACATTTGCCGTGAATTTTATAATTTCATCTCCACGTAAAAATCCATAAACATCATTATATGCCTTAAAATTATCTAAATCTAGATACAAAACTGAAAAACTTTCTTGTGTCATTAAACGTTTTTTCAGTTCTGCACTTATTTGCACATTTCCTGGTAAGCCTGTTAATGGACTTATTCTTCTATTTGTATTAATCAACCTTAATAAGTTTTTTATTGTATAATACAAATAATCTTTATCCATAGGTTTATTTATATAATATTCTATGCATTCATTTAAAACTTTTATTTTATATTCTTTTTCTTTATTGCTAGATATAACAATTACAGGTGTTATATTATTATCATCATCACTTCTTATTTTTTTACATATATCTATTAAGTCTAAAGTCATATTATCTGCATTTATAATAAACAAAACTGGTATATTTTTAAGTGCACGTTCTATTTGAGCATCTTTTATTGCTTTAAAAATATAATCGTTTTCATTTTTAAAGATTTCTCTTATCTCACCGATTATTTCTTGCTGATTATCTATTACAATAATTTCTTGCGCCATAATTACCTCTCTCTTTTTTCTTTTTTAATTGATTCAATCTTTTGATTTAAAAACTCAGTTATATTTTGTGATTTCATTGTAGGGAAAGCTCTTTTTAACCTTAAAATTCTTTTATATACTTTGAATTTTAAAAGATTTTCTGTTTTTCTTAATTCATCTATAGTTTTCTTTAAAGAATCTATTTGTAAACTTTTAGTAGATAAATTTTTTATATTTTGAATATTCTTTATTTCTAATAACTTTTGGTTTAAAGTTGCTTGTATTTCTTTTAACTTTGATAATCTTATTTCTATATTCTTAACCTTAATTGAAGAAAATATAAAATCTATAATTATACTTATTAATATTAAAGCTAATATTGGGCTTAATATTTCTAAAGGTATTCTACTTACAAATTTGCTAATAAATGGATGCAAAACATATATAAAAAATACTCCTAAAACTCCCCATGTTAAAGACATTCTTAAACATATCCTACCTTTATAATTAAACTTTTCGTTTGAATAGTCCCAATACTTGGTATTAAATATTTTTTCTAATAAATATCCTACAAGACATTCCCATATTGAAAATATTATTACTCCAATTAGGAACACTACTACAAAATTAGATTTAAAGCCATCTAAAAACAAATATAAGATAATTGCCCCAAAACCATATATTGGACAAAAAGGTCCAAATATAAATCCACTATTTACAGGTTTTTTCTGCAAGTATGTTTTATATACAGATTCTAATACCCATCCCAAAAATGAATATATTACAAAATAAGCTAATAAAATAATTAAATGATTTATATCCACTTATAGACCTCCATAAAAAAGATAGAATGGTTCTAATGTAAATTTTATGCATTAGAACATCATTAATATCTTTTATGTTTATAAACTGCTTTATCTGCCTCTTGACGCCGTACCAGTAAATGTTTCAACCGATCCATCCATACTTGTTGCTTCAATTTCTATAGTATTACTATCTTCTTTTAATCTAAATTTCAAATCAAGTGTTGGTTGTCCTAATTGGTCTGCTGATACAACTTGATTTCTTCCATTAAGTTGTATATCTACAGATTTTATTCCTGATTCATGTGATATTGTTACTAATAAATATAATCCGTCTGCATCTTTCTTAACTTCTATTACTGGTTTTTTAATTCCTGTATAAGTAGCAACTCTTTCTGCAGAAATACCATTTTCTTTTACAGCTACTATTGTAAGTGTGTTATCTCCATTTAATACATCTATAGTAGTCTCTATTGTACTTCCATCTCCTGTTGCATCTATTCTTATCTCTTCGTCATCATTCCATCTGTATGTTAGATATGATAATTTTGCCGTACCAACAGTTTTAGCTGTTATATTTAATTTTGATGATACCACAACTACTTCTATTTCTGGTAAACTTGTATCTTCTAACTTTGGACCAACAACTGATTCTGTTTTTGTTGTTGTTTTTCCATTAATATCTATAATATTTAAAGTTAATACATTATTTC
Organism: uncultured Clostridia bacterium; assembly: GCA_944391575.1. Classification (GTDB taxonomy): domain Bacteria; phylum Bacillota; class Clostridia; order TANB77; family CAG-508; genus CALXUC01. The sequence goes on from CALXUC010000005.1 coordinate 56,678, forward strand.
CTTCTGGTATTGTTATTTCTCGTACAATCTCTGTACTTCCATTACCTAGTATTTCAGAAACTCTACCATTATTCCAAGAGTATTCTATAACATCTATAGCCACATCATTTTGAACACTTATTGTTAATATATTATCATTTTGAGATGTTGCAAAAATAGGATATTCAACTCCCGGACCTTCTGGCGTAGAAAAATAATCTATTACCCCTAATAAGCCACTTATAAACATCGCTAAACCAAAAATAATCATGCCTATTGCAAATATCCTCTTGCTTGTTTTGTTGTCTAATTTACCGTTGTTTCCGCCATTCATATTATTATTATAATTATTTCCAAAGCTTGGATTATTTGAATCCATTGATAAAATTTGATTCATTTTTAACCTCCGTTTTTCTCTAAATTTACACTATATATAATATATTATTTTTTAAAATTATGCAATAGAATTTTTGCTTTTTTTGTAAAAAAATTTATTTTTTTATTTATTATTATATTTTTTTACAAAATTTATTCTAAAATTTGAATTATTCTGAAAATTTATAATATTGATTCATTACTTTAAAGCTTTTAAAATATATGTGTTTAAAATTATGAATGAATGTGAGTAAAAAAAATTAGAACCTCTTATCATATTTATGGAAAGAGTTCGCGCTAGCGGAAGGGCGCCATAAATATGATTTAGAGGTTCTATGCATTTTTACGAACCGAATGAATTAATTTTAAGCACATATATTTTAAAAAGCTTATATAAAATTATTAAATTACATATCTTTTAATAAAGAACACTCCTGAGCCAAATATTACAACTCCTATTGTAAATAACCATATATAATTTTCTTGAGAACCTGTCATAATTTCTAATATTACTGGAGCGTCATCTATGTCATCTTCTTCTGGAACATTGTTATCTGGTGTTGAGTCTATGTCGTCTGAATCTGCATCATTATCATCTTCTGATATTTCTGCAACGTTTGTTTTTAATCCCATATTATTTTCATCTTTTATCCAAGTTAATATTATTTCAATTTCTGCTGAGTCTCCTGGGTTTAAAAGAACGTCTTGTAATTGATTTGTTACTACTTCACCATTTTCATTTACTCTCCATTCTGGATTATCAGCTGCTATAAATTCAAGTCCTTCTGGTATATGGTCTTTTATCTCTGTTGCATATCCAGCTATTTCTCCTTCATTTGTTACTTTTATTTTAAATATAAATTTTACTTCTGTTGTATCTATTTTTCTTTTATTAATAGAGATTTTTAATGGATCCTCTGGATCTTCATATCCTGTATGTCCTGTTTCATATACTGTAGTTTCTCCATCTACTGTTACTCTAGCTCCTGATACCCATTTTAATAAACTTAAGTCAAAGTATTTTACTACTAAATATTCTTTATCTATATCATCTTCTGATTCGTCACCATTGTTTGGTGTTGAGTCTTCATCGTCAGCATCAAATTCGTTATCATCTTCTGATATTTCTGCAATATTTATTATAACTCTATCTTCTGGCATTGCATTTTCATCTACCATAAATGCTACTTTAACGTCTCTATAATCTGGTGTTTCCATTGTTTCTCTATTAAATCCTAATAATTCATTTGAAACATTATTTTCTTCTGATAAATAATTTGTTGTAATTGTTTTACCATCTTCAGATACTGTCCAGCCATAATCTATATTTACTTGGCTTTGTGGTAAAAATACTAGTCCTTCTGGTACATTATCTTTTATTTCTGTTGCATATCCATTTGTGTTACCTTCGTTATATACTCTTATTGTATAAATTACAACATCTTTATTTTGTACTTCTACTGGATCTTTAGGATGTGTATATGTTATAGTTCCATCTTCTGCAACATTTACAACTGGTTCTCTTGTTGTTACTTCTGTTTCATTTACACCTGTTATAAATTTTCTTAATGCTAAATCAAAATTTACTATTTGAACTCTTTCTGTATCTATATCATCTTCTTCTGGAACATTATTATCTGGTGTTGAGTCTTGGTCTACAACATCATTTCCATCTTCGTTTGAGTCATCTTTTATTTCTGCTGTGTTAATTAAAATTTCGTTTGAATTACTTGGTAAGTTAACTACGCAAGCTATTTTTACATCTTTATAATCCGGTCCTATCATATTAGCACTATTAAATGCTTCTATTAAATTATCTTCAGATTTTTCTTTTGACAAATAATCTGTTTGTACTGTTCTACCATCTTCAGATACTGTCCAACCATATTCTATATTTATTTCATGTTCTGGTAAAAAGTCTAATCCAACTGGTAATGTATCTTTTATTTCTTTAGCATAACCATCTACTGCGCCTTCATTATATACTCTAATTGTATAAACAACTACACTACCATTTTTTACTCTTACTACATCCTTTGGATGATTATATGTTATTTCGCCTGTTGCTTCATCTATTACTGGTGTTGGATATCTATCGTTTACTGGATTTCCGTCTACCTCAGTTATAAATTTTCTTAATGCTAAATCGAAATCTTTTATAACTAAATTTTCAAAATCATCATCATCTTCAACATTACTATCATTTGGATACATATCTACATCTACATTGTTTGGTGTTGAGTCTCTATCTTCTACTTCTGCACCATATTTATCTAAATCTTTTGAAACTTCTGCAATATTTTTTAATGTGTCTTTAGTTGAATCTGTTTCTACTACTACACAAGTTACTGTAATATCTTTATATGCTATATATCCTGTGTCTTTATTAAATTCTTGTATTAAGTTTGTAGTTTCACCTTCTACATATTTTAATAAATCACTTGTTATTTTTGCTTTACCTGTAACTACATTTACATCATTTAAAGAGGTTACCCCTGTAAAATCTGATATATCTAAATTTTGTGTAGCATTTGCTATAGATGATAATTTTATTGTATTTAATGTTCCTTCATCACTAATTTTCCAATGGTTTAAAGAGTTATTATTATGTCCAATTATAAATCCTAAGCCTTCTGGTATATAATCTGTAATTTCTTCTGCATATCCTGCCATTTCACCTTCATTATATACCCTTATTGTATATGTAACAATATCACCTGTATTTACTGGAACAGCTACTTTTGTATGTTCGTATGTAGCAGTTGTTGCTGTACCCTCTCTTAAAGCATCTGTATTTACATTTGGTACTCTAGTTGTTACATCTACACCATTTATATTAGTTATAAATTTTCTTAATGCTAAATCAAATTCTGGTCTTACTATATCTGTTTCAAAGTTTTTTACTATTTCTTTTTCTTTATTCTCTATTATTACAACTGGTTGCTCTAATAATTCTTGACCACCTACTGTATAGAAAGTCATTGTTTTTTCATTATATGTAGCTTTAATTTCAAAATTTAATTTTTGAATATTTTCATCTTCAGATACAGCTACATAAAATTCTTGATTTACTAAATCTTTTACAGTAGTACCTTCTGCTACTTCGTTTTTATTGCTATCTAATAATTTATATGCTTTTTCATTATCTGAATCATCTTTTACTGTTAATGTTAAATCATAAGCTAATCCAGTTTCTAAATCTGCTACTTGGAAAGGTCCTACTACAATTTCCCCTCTTATAATTTCGTTTGTTATTTCAGTATCAAAAATTTCAACTGGAACTACTGAATAACCTCTTACATCATCATATCCATATAAATCTGCCATCATAATAGCGTGTTCAATTAAAAATGTATATAATTCTGAAGCTTGTGTTTGTCTATTCCATGTAGGGTCTAAATCGTCTAATGTTGTATCAAATGGCCCTTGTCCACCTTCTACAGTTGTTAATTGTAATGCTGGTAATGTTTCCATATGGTATGGATCTGTTTCTTCTGGATTAGAAAAATACCATATTGCTAATTGTTGCACAACTTCGATATCGTCGTCAGTTAAAAGTACTTCTTCTTTGCTCAAATCAGGAAAAACTGTTGCAATTATAGCATCCTTTAATTCACTTGCTTTTCCATCTTTTGGCAAATAGAAGTTATCTAATAATGCTAATACTGCATTATAATCTGTATATGTATATTCTTCTCCATTTACTGTTGCAGTCTTTTTTTCATCACTTGGCAATATTTTTTTAACACTGTCTGGAATTACTGAATATTGCTTCATATCATATGATACATTATATTCTCTTTTTTCTATATGAGCATTATCTCCAAAACCTTGTCCTGCTTTTAAACAATAAATTGCATTATCGTATGTAAAGTTATTTCCTTCATATTCTACTATTTTCCATACATTTTTTGTATTTGCTTGGTAACCATAGCCTCCTTCACGAATACTTACTATTCCAAAAGTTCTACTTTCTGCCGCAAATACTATGCTTGCAGTGAAAATTCCTAATAGAATTAATATTATAGGTAATAATACAAATTTTTTTATTTTCATATTTTTCATTCCTTTCAAAATATTTTTATTACTTACTTTTTTACTTGATTTTTCTCTATCTTCTATTTTTTTACATCATACATAACTATTATAACATATTTAGAAAAAATTTACAATAGAATTTTATGTAAATTCGTATCTTTTTACATAATAACACCCCCTAATGTAATTACATCAGGGGGGAAAAAGGACGATTAGTTAGCCATTGCTGAGGCCAGACTGGCCAGCACGCCGATGGCAATAGTGCCAATCGCGATGCCGAGCGTCGTCTTTGTCTGTGCCGCCTGCGAGTCGGCCTGACGAGACTGATTCAACTGATTTCCAGCGTTTTCAATCTCTTGGTTTCGCTTTGCAACGGCCGCCTGCATTACTGCAGGGTCCGATTGGAAAAGCATCTCGACATTCCTTCCACGGTTCTTCTTGCCGACCAACTTGTAGCCGGCGTTTTGTAAATCATTCTGAACCAACAAATCGGCATACGCCTCCTTGTCAACATTCACGACTACTACTGACGGTCTATTGGCGAGCGCCCTCGCCAACTCTTCTGAATTCTTGATTGGCTTTCCCATCAAAACAAATGGTCTCGTAACATTGTACGTAACATTAGGAAATACGGGTGACTGCTGCAATGCATTATATTGCGCTTCTAGCGCCTGCGTCCTCTGGGAAGGTCCGCATGCTGTCAATGAAAGCAGCATTGCAATGATAAGAATCACAGCCACGATACGACCAAAAAGGTTGTACATATTGTCCTCCAAATATTAGAGAAATCTCTCTAATTTTAAAATTAATAAAAGAGACATAAGTCTACACATTTATTATACAATAAAATCAAAAATTTGTCAACTTTTAATTAATTTCTCTCTTTTTTATATGATTAATTTATGATAATGTCTTAAGTAATAACTTTAGAAAATGTCCCAACTTTAAAATAATTGTTCTCTAAAAA
>CALXUC010000006.1 GCA_944391575.1 uncultured Clostridia bacterium
AAAAAATCTATAAGCTATTTTGAAAATGTAGAAAATTTCTATCACGGATTTGTATTAGGATTATTAGTAGATATGGGTGAAAATTATATTGTAGAATCAAATAGAGAAAGTGGTTATGGAAGATACGATATGAAAATAGAGAAGAAAGACGGTAGTATCGGTATAATACTAGAGTTTAAAACAGTAAAAGAAGAAGAAATGATGGAAGAAATTGCAGAAAAAGCATTAGAACAGATAGAGAAAAACGAATATTATTTAGATATGAAAGAAAGAGGAATAACAAATGTATTAAAATATGGAATAGCTTTTAACAATAAAAAGGCTGTTATAAAATAAAGAATGAAAAAAATAAATATAATAAAAGTTAGTCTTGCGCAAAATAAAAAAGCATGGTAAGATTTAGAAGACGGAAAAAATATTATAATAATATAAAAGCTATATAGTAAAACAAATAAAAGGAGAAAAATAAAAATGGTAGGAACATTAAAATTAAAAGAAGAAAATAAAAAAATAAAAGAAAGCGCTGAAACCCGCATGGCTGTATATATATATATATATATATATCGTATATTGTCATTTAGAAAATAATAAATTAAATTTAAAAAGTGCAAGATATAATTTTTATTTAAAATTTGTAATATTAAATAATAAAATAAAAGATAGAACTATACTAAGATTAGATATAAATAGGAATATTAAAAATATTCTAAAAAATTTATATTTAGTAGTATAGGTCTATCTTTTTGCGCTTTTTGAAGTCAAAACTCATAATATATGCGATAAAATGCAAAAACTCGCAAATTGGTTAGTTCTATTATTTTAATTATTATGATAAAACTATAATAAAAATAATTAGTACAACTAAAGGAAAATTGATTTTAAAGATAAAGGGGAAAAATAGATGTTGAAAAATAAAATAAATATAAAAAGAAGAATAAAAATAAGAATAAGTGTAGAAAATAAAGTAAGAAACAAACATAAAACGGATAGAGCTGGACCGTAATAATTATAAATACATAAAAAACATCTTTGTAAAAAATATAATGTGGGAGGAATTGATAAAAGTATGAAAAAGTATAATAAAATTAATAGAAAAAAAGAGAATGAAAAAGGCATAACTCTAGTAGCATTAGTAATTACAGTAGTAGTAATGCTGATATTAGCGGGAGTAGCAATAGCAGCAGTAGTAGATGGAGATGGATTATTTAATAGGGCAAGAGAATCAGCTGAAGTATATGAAAATGCAGTACAAGATGAAGGAGATAAAATCCAAGGAATGATAAATCAAATAGATGGATATATAGAAGAAATAAATAATCCCAATAATCCAGTAGTAAAAGATGTTGCTACAATAGGAACAATAGTAACCGAAAATCAAACATATGACGGAAGATTAAAAGGAACATATAGTAATCCAATAATTCCAAAAGGATTTGCACCAATAAATGAAAATGGAGTAACATGGGGAAGTGAAGATGGCTACCAAAAGGGATTAGTAATACAAGATGAAAGTGGAAACCAATTTGTGTGGGTTCCAGTAGATGGAACAAATGTGACGTTTGCGAGACAAGATTGGAGAAATAGTGAAGGTGAATTACTAACATATCCAGAAGATATAACTATCGGAACAGATACAGATACACAATATACAGAGACAGTACTACCTGAAATAACAACAAGTGTAAAAACAAATGGAGGATTTTATATAGCAAGATATGAGGCTGGATTACCAGATGGAGCCTCTTCATCGTCTGTAGCAATAGATGGAAGTGTTAGACCAGTATCAAAACAAGGAGCAACTGTATGGAATAGTATAGATTGGAGTGATAATGGTATTAATGATGATGAAAATCCGGGAGATGGAGCAGTAACAGTAGCAAAAAGTATGTATCCAGTAGAAAGTGAAAATTATGGAGTAGCATCAACATTAATATACGGAATTCAATGGGATACAGCATTAAAATTTATAGGGGCGTATGGTGGAGATGCGACATATGCAACAGATTCAACAGGAAAAGGAAATTATAAAGGTACAAGTGGAGCGGATGATATTGCTTCAACGAGTGAATTTGCTGAATGTGGAGCTAGAGAAGGATTTAGACAAAAAAACATATATGATATGGCCGGTAATGTATGGGAATGGACTATGGAAAAATATAGCACCAACCGTGTCGACAGGGGTGGCAATTACCGCAATTTTGGCTCAGAAGGCCCAGCCTCTAACCGTAGTCACAACGTGGATCGCGACGTCAGCAATGGGCGGTTTTCGTGTAGCGCTTTATATAAAGTAGACCTAAGTTCTAAAGGGGAAACTAATTAGTATCGAAAACTAGAACAACAGAAAAATTAGAAAAGGTTTTAGAAGATTTTTACTATTTTTTTGATGGTGTATAATTTGGTGTGTGGAAATAAATAAGCACACCAAATTTTTTGTAGGTGTAGAAATGGAGGTAATAATGAATGAATTAACATTAACGGAATGTTCAAGAAGGAGGTTAGATGAAACGTATGTAGTTGTGTATGCGATCAAAAATGAAATAAATTTAAAGAAAGCTGACTATATAGAAAAAAGTGATATATATACTTTAATAGGTATCGATATAAGAGGATATAGACAATTTCTCAATATTTACCAAGATAGAGTTAATAATAATCGATTTTGGCTAGATTGTTTTGAAAGCTTAAAAAGTAGAGGCGTTAAAAATATATTGTTCTTATCAGTTGATGATAATAAAAATATGAAAAGGACTGCTAAAATTGCATTTCCTGAAATTGTATTTGTAGATTCATTAACAAATATAGTTCCAAAGTTTTTTAAGTATACATCAGAAAAAGATAGTAGAAAAGTAGCAAGTAGATTACATCTGTTGTATACGCAAACTACTCTAACGGGATATAAAGAGGCTTTAAAGGAATTTAATAGTATATACAATAATGCAATTCAACAAAAATTAATTGAAAAATATCTATGTAATGTAGAAAATATATATAAATACAGTAAAAATATTAGAGAATTACTCTTTAAACACTCGGCAAATTTAGAATTTTATGATACAATAAGATTATCATTTAATAGTAATAACAATTACATTTTAGATATAAACGAAATATATGATAAATTGGGAAATATAAATAATTACTTTGGATTCATTTCATTTAAGAAAAGAGAATGGACATGGATATTAAATGATTTAATACAAATATACCCAAAAATAGACTTTATCTAAGAGGAGTAAAAATTATATGAGTAACAGAAACAAAAATAAGAAGAGTACTAATAATTCAAAAGATAATACACCAAAAGATTTAAATGAGTTGATAATAAATGCAGCTGTTGAAAAATATAAAGCAGGAGAAATTACAAATAGTTTAGAAGTAGAAAATTTCTTAGACGGATTACTTCAACCATTAATGCAAAAGCTTCTTGATACGGAATTAGATAATCACTTAGAATATTCAAAGTATGAACATTCTAAAAACAAGAAGAATAAAAATATTAGAAATGGTTATTGTAAACCAAAGGACGTCAAAACTAAATATGGAACTATATGTGTAAGAACACCAAGAGATAGAGAAGCTACATTTAACCCTGTGATAATTGAAAAAGGTCAAACAACATTAACCGGATTTGAAGATAAATGTATAGCTTTATACGCAAAAGGTATGAGCCTTAGGGATATTGAAAAAACTTTAAAAGAAATCTATGGTGTAAAGATAAACAAAGATCAAATTACTAAATTAATATCTGTGGTATCTGAGGAAACTGAGAACTGGAGAAATAGGAAATTAAAACCGCTATATGTATTTACATACGCTGATTGCATATATGTGCCTATTAAAGATGATGATATGATTTCTACGAAAAAGGCTGTATATATAATAATTGGTGTAGATGCCAACGGATATAAAGAAGTATTAGGTATGTGGATAGATAAGACAGAATCAGCTTCTTTTTGGAATAATGTTTTTGAAGATCTAAAAGAAAGAGGCGTAGAGGATATCTTGTATATGTCAAGCGATGGAATTGCTGGTTTTAAAGGTTCTTTAGAGATGGTATTCCCAAGAACTCAAAGCCAAAGGTGCGTAGTACATTTAGTAAGAAATCTATATAGTTTATGCCCTAGAAAAGAAGCTTCAGAAATTATTAATGATTTTAAGAAAATTTATACAAGCACATCTCAAGAAGAAGCAAAGCTTATGCTAGATATATTTAAAAATAAGTATAAAGACAAGAAGACAGTTGTCAAAAAGGTTGTTGACTTTATGCAATATATTGAACCATTATTTGAATTACCACAAGAAATTAGAAAATGTATCTATACATCAAATGCGGTAGAATCTGTTAATTCAGCATTACGAAAAGTAACACGAGGAAAAGGAGCCTTTCCTAATGAAAATTCTGTTTTTAAAGTACTTTTCTTAAGAATACGTGAGCTTTCTGAAAAATGGAAGAAACCAATTCCGAACTGGAAAACTATTCAAAGTCAACTAATGGAATTGTTTAAAGAAAGATATACAAAATACTTGGAAGTTTAATTATACTTAATCGTACATTGACAATTTAATATAATGATATACGTAAAGCTAAAATGTATAAAAAAAGTGACATGATTTTCAATTTTCACATCACTTATTTAATAAATTTTGAAAAATTTTAAAAAAATTCACACACCGGTCTTGACAAACTCATTTTTTCTTTTAGAGTGTATGAAATCAACTTCCAAGTTTATCGATTAATATTTTAAAATGTTAATCAATAAAGCTTGGAAGTTTTTAATTATAGAAAATTTTACAAAAATATACTTGACAAAAATAATATAAATGGTAAAATTTTACTATGGAGTGATTAGAATGTTAGAAAAGATAAAACAAATATATAATAATATAATTGAAAAAATAATAATACATAAAGAACAAAGAACAATATTTTCCGAAGCACAAGCGGGAGATCTATTATGGTGTAGTATGCCATTACGTAAAAAAGAGTTGCAAAAAATAGAAGAAAGTCATAGAACTAGACCTTATTTAGTAGTTGAAAAAGGAAATAACTTTTTATTATGTTATCAATCTTCATCTAAAAATAGAGAAGAATTAAATAATTATCAAAAATATTTTATAAATGCTAAGAAGTATAGAAATAAAAAAGATAGTTGGATAGATTTAACAGATGTAAAAAAGATTAAAATAAAAAATATTAAATCACCATATATGAAATTAAATCAAATTGATATTAAAAAAATAGAAAAGAGAATAATTATTGGTCAGTATAGAGAAAACTATAATTTAATTAGATTTAATGAACCTATTTTGTTAGAAGCTGGTGATGTAGTTGTTAAGGATAAAATATCTTATTATATTTATGCAGATGATAATGTTAATGTATATGGTTTTAAAATACAAAAATATAATAAGGAAAAAGAAAAGCTTGAAAAAATTATAATTAATAAAAAGACATATTATACTAATTTTAAAGAATATAAAACAATTAACAGAAATGATAATATTGATATAATTAATATAGCTTCTGAAAAGGAAATATCTCAAATATCTAACGAAAAATTAGTTAGAAAATTGCAAACAAGTGATAATACAGAAAAATTTTTAAAAGACAACAAAAAAGGATTTGAAATAGGTTCTACTTTTCAATATGGGAAATCTACAGTTATGTTTTTATATACGGATAATGGAAAATATTACGGAATAGATTTATTATGGTATAGAATAAAACCTAGAATATTTGAAATAAAAGAGATTCAAAAAAGAAAATTAGTAGAAATGAAAAAGTTAGAGGATATTAATAAAATATTAGAATTTTTTGTTGAAAATAATATACAAAATAAAAAAATAAAAAAGATACATCAGCATATTAGAAAATTGTTATATTCTTCTGTTGCATGAGTGTAACAAATCAGTAGATATTTAATAAAAGCTGATATATAGCTGTTTCCAAGTCAAGACTTGACAAACTATCCTTACCGTAATATAATGTCGAAGAACGAATTATAATTATATTAAAAAAGAAAGGGTATTAAAAATGAAGAAAAACATTTCTATTATTTTAGTTTTTGTATTGTTAATGCAAATAATATTACCAATACAAATAAGTAATGCAGCAAATGGAAGTACATTAATTACAACTTTTGGAATTACAATAACAACAAAAACAAGACCAGAAGAAATAACTTCAAAATATGGGGCAAGTCCTAAATTAATTACACCATCAGCATTTGGTGGAAATATGTACACATGGTATAAAGGAGATTATGAAGAAGTAATATACCTAGAAACAGATTCAGAGGGAACAGTTATAGCTGCTGGTGCAGTGTCAGATGACTTCACAAGTGATTTTTACTCAGCAGGAGACGAAGTACCGGGTGGAGGTACTGTAAATAGATATCAAGGAACTGTAGCAAAACAAGGCTTTCTTACAAATTATGCTAAAGGCGTAGTTGTGTATAACAAAGATGTATTAACTACAGAAAGAGTTAACCAATATTATAATGAATACGTTTTAAACGAATATCATTATGATAAATACATGGCTGAACAATCTGTAATAATGTTAAATGCATTATTAAGAGAAGATGGCGCAGATACTAGAGCTGAATTTAGTAGTGAACTTTTCGATAAAGTAAGAAAAATAGGGCAAACAATGTCTATTGAAGATTATGCAGAACAAAACGGAAAAAGTATGTATTATAAACAAGCTAGAACAGATTTTGGCTCAAGTGTTTTATATGCAGACTTACCAAATCCATTAAGACCAGCAGCATCAGCAGATAATTATTATCCAACAGAAGAGTTAAAATATGCGTATTTAGCATATGGAGTATCTCAAAATGAAGAAACTGGAAATTATACTTCTGGAATAGGCGGATTCTATATGTCTGAAAAATTATTTGAAGAAACAACAGAAGTATCGCTAACAGCAGAAGAAGAAACAAAATTAGAAAATGCAACAGAAGCATACATGGAATCAGTAGAAATATTTAATCAAAATGGTGAAGATATTTATGAAGAAGAGCCAAATTACGCAACATTACCATTAAATGCAGGTAAAATTAAAGAAAACAAATTACAAGGTGCAGCAGAATTTTTAAATGCAATAAGAGCAGGTGCTGGCTTAGGTGAAATAAGTTATAGTGCTGATTTAAGCGAATCTGCACAATATAAAGCAGTATTAACTGCGTATTTAACAGCAAATGGAATTAGTAATCCAACTCCTCATTATCCACCACAACCAGCAGGGGTAAGTGATGAATATTATAATATAGCACAAAAGTATATGTCTGGAGAAAATTTATATAGTGGAGATATTATAACTTCAATCGCGCAAGCATTACATGACGGGGCTGGAGACCCAATTAATGCAGGACATAGATATAATTTATTAAATCCAAATTGGACGACATTTGGAATAGGATACGCAAACGGACAGTCAGCACATAAACTTTCCGGTAGTGCATCAAGTAATGTCGACATTGTAGCCTGGCCAAGTGCAGGTATAACACCTACAGAAGCGTGGTATAGTGGAGGATATTGGACTTTTAAATTATATAGTAATAAATATTCAATACAAAGTAATACAACTGTAGAAGTAAAAAGATTAAATGATAATAAAACATGGGTTTTTGACGACAATGTAGATAGCAATAGTGATTTTGTTAGAGGTTCAAAAATATTATCATTTAGAAATGCAGATTTAATAGGTGAAGACGGATTAGTATATGAAATAACAGTAAAGAATTTAAAAAATACTGAAAAGAATGCAGTAGAAGATTATACATATAGAGCAGTATTCAAATCTTTATATTCAGGAGTTAATTCATCATACCCAACAGAGGTACAACTAGATAAGTCAGAAATAACGGGTATAAAAGGTGCAGAAGCAGAATTGAAAGTAACATTTCAACCAGAAACTGCAACAGAAGTAACTACCAAATGGTCTTCATCAAATCCTAGTGTTGCTACTGTAAACCAAAGTGGAATAGTAACATTTGTAGGAACAGGAACAACTACAATAACAGTAGAAACGCTAAATGGTAAAAAAGATACATGTACAGTAAGAGGAGTTTCAACTGTATCAGGGCTTAAAATAGAACCTGCAGAAATAACATTAAAAGAAGAACAAATACAAAAATTAGAATTAATTGAAACAAGTGATATAGTAATAAATGAAAATGATGTAAAATGGACAGTATCAGATCCTACTGTTGCTACAATAAATAAAGGCATGTTAACAATACTAGAAGACACAGCTGGAAGTACAATTACAGTAACAGCAGAATATGGTGGAAAAAAGGCAACATGTACAGTAAACGTTATACAAAAGCGTAACACGAGGCCAACATTTAAATTAAGAGCTGATACATTATCTACCATAGAAAAAGGAGAAACAAACGGAATAACATTATTACAAGAAGGCGAAAATACTAATATATCAAGTTTTGAATTAGACATAAATTATAATGCGGATAATTTAAAAGTGGCAAAAATAGAACCACTTATCGATAACTTAAAAGCAGAAGTTAATACACCAGGAAAAGTTCATGTAACATTTGACTCAAATAACCAATTGATAGACATTAACAAAAACTTACTATATATAACATTTGAAGTAATAACTCCATTAGCTTCAGACAACCAAATAGACGCAAGTGACTTAATCTATTACACGTTGGACAAAACTACTCCAACAAGTGGTACTGTTCAATATATAGCAAGAGTTAAATCATATAATGAAATACAAAATGTGAAAATTTCTAAAACTTCACATACATTTGAAAACTTAAATGAACAAATTACATTAACAGCAACATTAGAACCAAACGAAAATATTAAAAATGACGAGATAAAATGGTCAACTAGTGATAGAGGCGTTGCTAGAGTAGATGACAACGGAAAAGTAACAGCAGTAGGATATGGAACAGCAACAATAACGGCAGAATCAGCTAATGGTAAAAAAGCAACATGTGTAGTAAACTTAGAAAAGAAAGAAGAACCATATACATTAGGTGATATAAATTCAGACGGAACTATAAATACTCTAGATGCAATTTTAGTATTGCAATATATATCACATAAAACTACATTAACAGATACACAAAAATTAGCAGCAGATACAAGCAAAGACGGAACAATAAATACAGTAGATGCAATAAAGATATTACAATATGTATCGCATAAAATAACAGAATTTTAAAAAATGAAAAAACGATACCGATGATTCCTGTGTGTGTCTGTTCACAAAAATAGAAGAACAAAAAATAGTGAGAAATTTTCTTGCTATTTTTTTAATTGTATAGTAAAATATATAAAGAAAAAGGAGGGCATAACAATGATAAAAATACCATACGGAATATCAGGATTTGAAACAATAAGAAAAGAAGGATTTAAATATGTAGACAAAACTAGCTATATAAGAAATATAGAAACAGAAAGATATTGTATGTACGTTCGTCCAAGGAGATTTGGAAAAACGCTATTTACAACAACATTAGACGCATACTATTCTATAGATAAAAAAGAAGAATATGAAGAATTGTTTAAAGGCTTGGATATATATAATAATCCTACAGAAAAGAAAAATAGTTATTATGTATTAAATTTTAATTTTTCTGGAATGTTATTTAATACTAAAATAGACATAAGTGAATTAGAAAAAAGTTTTAAAGAAAAGGTATATCAACATTGTAGAAAGTTTGTTGAAAGATATAAATTGAATATAAATGTAGAAAATAAGGAAACTGCAGCAAGTACATTAGAAAATGTGTTGGTAGGTTTTCAAGGCTTGCACTTAGAAAATAACATATATATAATAGTAGATGAATATGATCACTTTACGAATGGTTTGTTAGAAGGAGAATGTAAAACTTTCCTAGATATATTAGGAAGAGCAGGATTTGTAAGAGCATTTTATGAGGTTATAAAAGCATATACAGATTATAACGTAGTAGAAAGATTTTTTGCAACAGGAGTAGCACCACTAACACTAGATAGTATGACAAGCGGATTTAACATAACAACTTCTTTAACATTAAATCCTCAATATGTTGCAATGACAGGTTTAACAGAAGAAGAAGTAAAAAATCTTGTAAGCGAAGTAGAAGAAAATAAAGAACAACAAGAAATGATTTTAAAAGATTTAGTAGATAATTATGATGGATATAAATTTTCTAAAAGTAATTTAGAGCATATATTTAATCCAACATTAGTAATGTATTATTTAAATAATTATGTAAAATTAGGAATAAGACCAGAAGAAATAGTAGATAAAAATTTATCAACAAATGCAGAAAAATTAAAAAATCTAATGTTAATAAAAACACCAGAAGATAATTATAAACAAATACAAAAATTAATATTAGAAGGAGAAGTAAGTGGAAATATAGTACAAAGTTTTGAACTAGATAAAACATTTAGCTCATACGATTTTTTATCACTATTATTCTACAATGGCTATATAACAATAAAAGAAGTAGAACCAATAAGTAACTTAGTAAAATTTGTTGTACCAAATTTCGTATCATATAATTTATATGCACAATATATGTTAAACTTAATAAGTGCAGAAAATAGAGTAAAAGTAGATATAGGAGATTTGCAAAGAGCTTTAGTACCATTTGCAACAGAAGGAAATTTAGTGCCAATATTGGAGTGGGTAAGAAATTTCTTAATGTATTCAAGCGTAAGAGATAAAGAAAATTTTAAAGAGCAAGATTTAAAACATATAATACACTTAATATTTACCTTAACAACGCAATATGATGTATATACAGAATTTCCTAGTTTACAAGGTTATACGGATGTATATATTAGAAACAAAGATAGAAGCTTAAATATATGTGAAGGACTCATAGAATTAAAGTATTTAAGTAAAAAAGATAGCAGCAAAGCAAAGATAGAAAAGGCTAAAAATGAAGCTAAGGAACAATTGAAAAATTATATGAAAGATGAAAGACTACAAGCAAATAAGAATCTAAGAAAATATGTAGTAGTATTTGTAGGATTTGAAGAATTTTATGTAGAAGAGATTGAGAAATAAACAAAATGTACATATTTTTATTTGTAATAATGCAATAAAATTAAAAATACAAAAATAATAAGGAGATAGTTTGAAAAAGCACTTTCATAACTATGTGTGACTTTTTGCGAGGCGAGAAAGGAATTTATTATGAAAACGGTTTTTAAATTAATAGGTATCATTTTATTAGTGATTGTATTTATTTTTGTTGCGATGCTTACATATTTTATAACGATTTCTGTGATAGAAAAACACAAAAAATATTATTCTACTGAGAGATATGAAGAAATATCTACTATCAATAATAACAAAAGTCTTGTGGGGTTGTCCGAAAATGAAGTTATTGATTTATTAGGCGAGCCAGAATATAAACATATTGCCGAACAAAATGATATAGATCTTTCATATTACAAATATGTTGCAGGTTCAATATATAAAAAAACAATGTTTGGAGATACATATGGCTATAAATATTATTATTTTATAGTGTGTTTCAACAAAAACAGTATAGTAATAAACACTTTTATTAAAGAAAGCACATAAAAATCCATATATAAATAAAGGCAAACTGTAACAGGATTGCCTTTATTTATGCCTAAAATCATTATAAAACAATAAAGGGTAGAAGGCAAGATACAAAAAATAGAAAAAATAAATAAAAAAATACTTGCATATAGAATATCGTTGTGATATAATTACACTGAAAAATCGATATACAAAAATTAAAAAAAGGAGAGGTAAAAAAATGGAAACAAAAACTAGAAAGTTATTAGCAGTAATAACATTAATTGCACTTGTGTTAAGCATGTTACCAATTAGCACAAGCCATGCAGCAACAAAGCCAAACATTAAAATTGATTCTGTAGAAACAACAGAACAAGAGGTAACAGTAGATTTAACATTAGATCAAACAATTACAACAGCATCATTAAATACATCAGTAAAATTTGACAATACAAAATTAGAAGTAACAAAAATTGAAGTTGGAAGCGTAATAGCAAATAGAGTATTAGATGCACCAACAGTTGAAAATTCAAACACACAAAGTGAAGTTATGCTTATCGCTATATCAGGTACAAACTTTGATATACAACCAGGCACATTAATGACATTAACATTTAAAATTAAAGACGGAGTAACAGGTGTACAAAATTTAGATGTAGTAGTTAATGAAATGTATAACGATACATATCAAGAAATCAGTGACACAGTAACAGCAACATCAGGCACAATTAATGTAATAGTTCCAATTACAGGAGTAACATTAGATAAAACAACAGGAATATTAAATGTAGGTGAATCAGAAACATTAGTAGCTACAGTTACTCCAGATAACACAACAGAAGATAAAACAGTAACATGGACATCAAGTGATCCAGCAGTAGCAACAGTTGCAAATGGAGTAGTTAATGCAGTTGCACCAGGAACAGCAACAATAACAGCTACAGCTGCAGATGTATCAGCTACATATACAGTTGAAGTTAAACAACCATTAACAGGAATAGCTTTAAATGCAACAAGTGAAAACTTATTAAAAGGTCAAGAATTTGATTTAAAAGTTTCATATGTACCTGTAAATGCTACAGATAAAGTAGCCATAACATGGGAATCAAGTGATGAAACCGTTGCAACAGTAGAAAATGGAAAAGTTAAAGCTTTAAAAGAAGGTACAGCAATAATTACAGCTACAGCAAAAGTTGATGGAACAAATAGAGAGTACACAGCTACATGTGAAATAAATGTAGAAGAAATTAAATTAGACTCAATCGCATTAGACACAAAAGATTTTGATTTATTTTTGGGAGATTCAAAACAATTATCAGTAGTATATAACCCAGAAAATACAACAGATTCAAAAGATGTTGTATGGACATCAAGCGATGAAACAGTAGCAACAGTAGAAAATGGAAAAGTTACAGCTTTAAAAGTTGGAACAGCAGTTATAACAGCAACAGTAGGAGATAAAACAGCAACAGTTACAGTAACAGTTCCAGTAGTTTTAATTGAAGGAATTGAAGCAACATTAGATAACGCTACAATAGAAGTTGATGGAACAGCAAATATAACAATTACTACAAATCCAGAAAAAGTAACTGAAGAAGTAGTTGCAGTATATGAATCTAGCGACGAAACAATAGCTACAGTAGATGAAAACGGAGTAATAACAGGTGTAAAACCTGGTAAAGCAACAATAACAGTTACAGTAAATGACGAATTTACACAAGAAGTTGAAATCGAAGTAGTAGAAAAAGTAGTAGAAGTGCCTGAAGAACCTGCAACACCAGAAACTCCAGCTACTAACCCTGATGACGAAACAACAAATAATGAAGAAAATTCAGTATTACCAGATACAGGAGATATTGCTATTGGAGTATTTGTAGTATTAATGGTAGCTTCACTAACAGGAATTGTTTTAGTTGTAAGAAAACAACATAAAAATAAATAATTTAATATAAATTAATATGATAAAATGCACAAAAGAGTAATACTTTATGTGCATTTTATTGTATAAAAAAATATATGAAAGGTTAGAAATATTATGAAAAAAAGTAAAATTAAAATATTATTTATAATTATGCTAATACTTATTTTGGGAATGACATTAAATTATAAAACTTATGCAGTAACAGATTTTTCCGTAAATGTAAGTGAACAGATTGAACTTAGCGTATCTAATGTTTCATCTACAGATGCGGAATGGGTAATGGAAGATACTAGTATTGCTAGAGTAGTTCGCTCAAATGCTGCGGGAGTGTCAATTGGAAGTTATGTTAATTATACATATTCAGTAACAGTATTAGGAGTTGAAAAAGGCATTACTACTTTAAAATTAGTAAATGCAACTGGTGAAACTTTGGCAAGTACAACTATAGAAGTAACAAGAAATATTAGAAATATTTCATTCGATAAAAGTAGTTTAAGACTTGAACCAGGAGACACATATCAATTAACACCTAGATATTATCCTATAAATCCAGATAACACTGCTGATATAGAATGGGTAAGTTCTGATAATGAAGTTCTTACTGTTGATGAAAATGGAAATATAGAAGCTTTAAAAGAAGGAAATGCAACTGTAACAGCAACTGTAGGAGAATATTCTGCAACAATAAATGTAAAAGTGAAAACTCTTCCTGAATATACACCCGGAGATGTAAATTCAGATGGAACAATAAATACTTTAGATGCAATTTTAGTTTTACAATCTACATCAAATAAAGTAGAACTAGATGATGCCGGATTTTTCGCTGCAGATGTAAATGTAGATGACCAAATTAATACATTAGATGCAATAATGATATTACAATATATATCAAATAAAATAAGTAACTTTTAATATAAGGATAGTCAATAATGAAAGCAAGTCGATTTAAAGAAAAAAAGAAAATGAAATTGTCATTGAAAATATTATTATTAGTATTTATTTGCGTATTTTTATATTCATTATATAATATAATATATTGGATGAAAAGTAATAATGAATTAAAGGAGCTAGAAACAGGTATATTTGCAGAAGTTGTACAAGAGGTAGAAGTAGAAAATGGTGAACCTGAAACAACTATAGATTTTGAAACATTAACGCAAATAAATAGTGATGTTGTTGGATGGATAAGTATAGAGAACACAGGTATTAATTACCCAATTTTGCAAGCCAACGATAATGAATATTATTTAAAAAGAGATTTGTATAAAAATAGTAACTCTTGCGGAAGTATATATTTAGACTGTGATACTAATAAAGATTTTTCAGATCCGAATACAGTTATATATGGTCATCATTTAACAAGAGGTGGAATGTTTACGGAACTAGATAAAATATATAATGGTGAATTAGGAAATGAAGTATATATACAAATATATACCTTAGAAGATTCGTATAAATATCAAGTAATTGCCTCATACGTTGCAGAACCTAGTCTAGAACTTGTAAAAAGAACTTTTAACAATAATGAAAGAGAGAAATATCTAGATAATGCCATAAACAATAGTAAAGTAGAATTTAAAAAAGTAGAAAATATGCAAGAAAATATATTAACATTAGTAACATGTCACGGAACGCAAAGAACTGTTGTTAATGCAATAAGGGTAGAATGAAAGGGGGATAGATATTAGTTTTATAAACTAATATTAAATATGAAAAAATCTTTAACATATTTATTAATAATTATATTTTTATCAGTAAGTATAGCTATACAACCTATAGTATACGCTGAAGATGAAGCAGAAAAGGAAATACCAACTGGATATCAAAAAGCTGAAGATTTAGAAATAGAAAATTCAAAAATAAATATACTAAATGAAGGAACAGAGAGTTCAAGTTATCCTCAAACTGAGGGTATGGTTTCAATGTTATCAGCAACAACTACTGATAATATTGTGCAAAGCCCTATGAGAGATATTTATATGGGAAATCAAGTATCAGTAGATGAAGATAATGAAAATCTTTATTTCGTATACGGAGACAGACTTTCTAGATATTCTTTAAAAGACAATACATTAACTCAAATATATAGTTTGCAATCTGAATATTATTCGAACTATAATACAAGTTCCAAAAATGGAGTTGTATATATGTACAAAAATACAAAAGAAAGTGAAACAGGAAAAAGATTTTGTGAAATATATAAATATGATGTAATATCTAATACAGAGCTACCTTCTGTGACTATTGAAATACCTGAAGATCTTGGTGACGACACATTGGCTGATTTAGTTATAGATAATAACGGATATATGTATTTCAGATATGGAGCAGCAAATGCTTCATTAATTAGTTTCGATAAAAATGGTAATTATGTTGATAGACTTGAAAACAAAAATCAAAGTGATTATGCAATGTCATATTGTGTAAGCTATAACGATATGGCTATATATTACGTATTACCTAATTTACCAGGAAGATCAGGATATGTAAAAATAGATAATGGAAAATTTGTGGATAGAACTTTTTGGATAAATGATATAGGACAAAGTTGGAGATATTCTGAGGACGGTACATATGCGATTGACCATATAGGAAATGTAGTTAGATTTATAGAAGATTCAACATCTAATGTAGGCGTTAAAATGGAAGTACTACTTTATACAGGAAGAGGACTTGTAGATTATAATCCTGCTGGCGTATTTGACGGAGATTATTTATATGCAGTAGGCGAGAATAATACTTTCTTAAAATTTAATTTAAATACAAGAAAAGTAGAAGGAAGATATGCGTTACAAAGTTCAACATTAGAAGATAAATTTATATATGATTATAAAGTTTCAGACGGTAAGTTATATGTTGTATTAAACGAAAGTAATGGATTTGACTCATATTATTATATTGTAACAAAAGATTTAGAAACAGATATTGAAACTGTTACAACAATAGATATAAATACTCACGAGGCATTAACACATAGTAAACAAGATGTTATGGATAGAGCTAAAGCTGCAATGCCTGCATATGATTATAATACAAGTATATATGAAGAAGAACCACATTATACAGGAGCACCTTACGTAGCAGGTTCTTTAAAAGAACAAGTAGAAAAAGATACATTAAACCAACTTAACTTTTATAGATGGCTTACAGGATTAAATGAAGTTTCTTTAAATACTCAATATATGGATAGATCTCAAAAAGGAGCTGTTATTCAAGCTAGATTAAGAGAATTAACACATACTCCAGCTAAACCTGCAGATATGGATGATGAATGGTATAACGAAGCATATGATGGTACAAATGCAGGAAGAGATTATTCTGGAAATGTAGCGTATGGTACAAGAATAGATAGAGTACCATTAGGATTTATATTAGATACTAATAATATATCGAACAATGTAGGTCATAGAAGCAGTATGTTAGACCCAAGAAGCGATAAAACAAGCTTTGGATATTGTAATTATTATTCAGCAATGTCTATGTACACTACTAGCGAAGATTTAGGAAATGATGATGTGTGGTATTCATGGCCAACACCTGGGTATTTCCCAGTTGAAAATATGGATCCTGATATGATGTGGTCAATACAATTAAATGGTGATTATTCATTCTATTCTGGTGGAGTTGGATTAACATTGACATTAACATCTGGCGATAATAAAAAGTATGAAATACCACTTGATGAATTATATTATGACTCATATTATAACAACCTTTACTTCGATGTGCCAACAGAATTATTAAATTATTTAACAGATGGTGGAAATAGCTATAAGCCAGGAAAAACAGTTACGGTAGATGTATGTGGGTTAATAGATTCAGAGTATAACAACATAAATATACATTACACAACAGAATTTATTGAATCTATCGAAAAACCAGCATATACATTAGGAGACATAAACTCTGATGGTAACATAAACACATTAGATGCAATTTTAGTATTACAACATATATCTCACAAAGCTACTTTAACAGATTCACAAAAATTAGCTGCAGATACAAGTAAAGATGGAATAATAAACACTGTAGATGCGATAAAAATATTACAATATGTTTCTCATAAAATAACAGAATTTTAGTAAAAAAAACCTAAAATTTAACAAATTTGCCTTTTTCTATTGAAAAAATTCTTAAAATATAGTATAATAACAGAGGAGGTAAATGATTATGTTAAATTTAAAAAGTAAAATTAAAATAGTAACAATGGCAATATTGTCCCTTTATATATTGTTAATGAGTAACTATTCATTAGCTAACGATTACAGTATGACATTATCAGGCACTACTGATGTTATTGGTGTGCAAAATGATATTAGTCAATGGATACAACCAAATGCTCCAATTTATTTTGAAGATTTAAGAGATAATAGAGCTTTAATTTGTAATGGACATGGTATTCCTTTACCTTCAAGAAAAAGTAACAGTAATCCTTTAAAAGATGCTACTTTAGAAACTCATGGTATAAATGTTGAAATAGATCAATTAAGGGAAGATAATAAGATTCAAAGAAATCCAGCTTATAGTTATATGGAAAATCAACCGAATGCTTCTAACCCTTATGGTACAACAGGTAGTGTAGTAACTACAAGTAGAACACAAGCATTATATAATGATAAAGGTGAAAAGGAATTAAGTCCTAGAGAAGCTTACGTTTTAGCACATCAAAAAGATACAAGTACATATCCAGATACAGTGCAATTATCTCATTGGGGAGTTACAAAATACGTTCCAGGGGCTGATTTAAGTAACGAGGCTGTAACAATATCACCATCAGAAAGAGAAGAAGCTAAAAACTTAGTTAATGAAGCTATAAGATATGAAGAAGCCATGAAACAATTAGAAGAATTTAAGAATAAAAACAATGGCAAATCAATAGTAGACAAAACTGATTATGATAATGTACATCCAGGTTACAACAAAATAACTGGAAAATACATAGTAGGTCCTTTTACTTGGGATTATGTAAGAGCTTATTATAAACCATCTGCTTTAGGACAAAGTCAAACAGTTAATGAAGATGGTGTAGTAAGTTATATTGGTATTACAGATATAAAATGGTATGCTGATGACGAAAAAACAATAGAAATAAAAAATGTAAATTACGTATATGAGGATAGAAATTTAGGAGAGGGAGATGAAAATTATAAATATCCATATCCTAATCAACCATTTTACATAGAATTTAGTAAAGCTGAAAATCCAAATGTAAAAGAAGTTTCAAAAGCTAGTATAAGTTTAGACATTATGAATGCAGAAGGTACAGCACATGAATTAGAAGGAACATTTAATGACGTAAATTGGATTGCTAAAGATGACCCTATTAAATGTACTTGTACAAGTGCAGTCTGTGTTCACGGTATGAAAGGTCACATGATTAAACATACAAGTGGTTCTTTCTGGGGAACAAGTACATATTATACAAGATGTCCTGAAATTTATTGTGCAGAACATAAAGATAAAAGAATTGGTGACGGACACTTAAAAGGACATGATTTCTATATTATTGGTGAAATTGTAAATTTAGGAACAGAAGCACAACCATTATATGCTATTCCAGTATCAAAAATTACAATTAAAAATAATGTAGCTGATATGGAATTGGGCTCTCCATATTCTTATGCACCATTAGTTCCATTTCCAGTAGGTGTACCTAGAGAAGAAGTGTGGGAAGAAGTCCCATGGTTACCAATAGAACCACCAGATCCTAATGAACCGGAAGAGCCAGAAGAACCTGATAATCCAGATGAAGAAATAGAAAATCCAGGTATTCCTTTAATAATGGAAATCGCTGGTGAAGTTTGGGTAGATAACCCAACAGGTAAAGAATCTTTAGCAAATGGTGTTAGAGATGAGGGCGAAAAAGGTAAAGCGAACGTTGAAGTATATTTATATAATAAATTAAATGATAGTGAACCAGTTGCAAAAACAATTACAGATTATGATGGTCAATATTCATTTGGTTATGTTGAAATTGGTGAAGAATATTATGTAGAATTCGTATATGACGGTATGACATATAAAACAACAAAATATTTAAACTCAGCAATAACAGAAAGCTTACCAGGAAACTTATCTGATATAAATCAAGCATATATAGATAATCCTGAAAGTTATTTAAATGCTTCACATGCAGTTGAAAATGCTTTAGAGAGGGATACATTCAATTCAAAATTTAATGTAATTTCAAATAATATGGCAACAGGTGTAACTGGATTACAAACACCATTAACATACTATAATGTAGTCTCATCTCAAGGAACAATGTCATCTTTAATTACAACAGACTCTGCATATATGACATTACCAGAATTTAAAATGAGTGCAAGAACAAGTACAACAGGTTTATATTTCCCATTAAATGATTCATATTATGTAGATGATGAAAACTTAAATTTACCAACTCAAAATGGACAAGAATATAATTATGTTAGAACTTATGAAGGTTTAAAACATATTAATTTGGGATTAGTAAAAAGAGAACAAGGTGACTTTGCAGTTAAAAATGATACTTATCAAACAATAGTAGCATATAAAGGAAGCAATTCAAGTTTTGAACATAATAATAAAACAACAAATGCTTTAACATATGATGCAAATACTAGAACAGCTGCATACTATACAGATAAACAATATACTCAATTATTAAATAGAGACGATTATAATTGGAAATACGATACATATTATGGCGAAAATGCAACAATATCAAGTTCAATATATGATGCTTCAGATGAATTAAGTGTATATATAGAATATAAATTTTTAATAAGAAATCAATCAACATTAGAGTGGGGAACAATTAAAGAATTATCAAATTACTTTGATAAAGATTTAAAATATAGTACTTCGTATGACCATATAGGTATGACATCTTGGATTGAAACTAAAATGAATGGAAGCTCAGAAGGAACAAAACAAGAAATTATATGGGAATATGGTGAAGATAAAGACGGATTTAGTACTATTTATACAGATGACTTGGCAGATTTGCCTATGTTTTCAGGTAGCACAATAGAAGTACATTTAATTTTACAAGTTGGAAAAGATGAAGCAAGAAATATAATATTAAATAATGATAGTAATCCAAATTATGATAACATATTAGAAATTACAAAATTCAGTGTAAATGAAGGACTTGTAGATAGAGATTCAAATCCAGGAAGTGCAGACTTAAATAATACAAAAACATTTGAAGATGATACTGATAATGCACCATATGTAAGAATTTTAATAGATGATAGTGAAGAAGCAAAATTAGGTAACATTATTAGTGGTAATGTATTTGAAGATTTAAAAACAAGTGATTCAGTATTAGTTAATAATATGTTTACAGGAAATGGTATAAAAGATGAAAATGAAAAAGGTATTGCAAATGTAAAAGTTGAATTGATTGAAGTCTTAATGGATAAAGAAAGTAATAGAGAAGCTGAATTAATTGTAAGAGACGCAATTAGAACAGATGAAAATGGAAATTATAGTTTTACAAACTTACCAGCAGGTACTTATAAAGTTAAATTTACTTACGGCGATGAAGAGCAATTAAGTAAAGATATTACATATAATGGTCAAGACTATAAATCTGTTTCTACAGATACAATAAAACAACAATACCAAAATAACCCAATGGAAGTTATGCTTTTAATAGATACATCTAGTGGTATGAAATATAATAATAGATTAACATCTATAAAAGATGCTTCTAAACAATTGATAAATTCAATTTATACAAAAGTACAAAAAGCCAAAGTGGGAATTTCATTCTTCTCAGAACCAGAATCTAATACTGTAAATAATACAGGATTAATAGAAAAACCATATGTTGATACTTTAATAAGTGCATTAGATAAAGATTATAATAATTACGGAGCTAATTTAGCAGATACAATACAAAATGCTTTAAATACATTTAATAAAGAATCTAGTACTTCAAGAGTATTAATTATATTAACAGATGGCTATATGGAAGATACAGAGGATGATAGAGAAATGATAGAACAAGCCAAAGAACAAGGCGTACAAGTTATATCAGTTTTAACCTCTATGGATGAATGGTCAGAAGATGTATTTGGTAATGAATATAGCCCTGTACCAAACAAATTATATAATATAAGCGATAAGTATATATCAGATTATATTTCTGAGGTAGTATTAGAAGATACTTTATTAGCATTAGAGAAAACATTACCTAACTTAACAGATGGTAAAGATGTTCAAACAGAATATGTTGTATCTAATGATAGTAAAGTTGGAGATATTCATACAAGACAACAAAATATTGAGTATACAGAAGTTATGGTAAATGAAAATGGTCAAATTGTAGATGGACAAGATACAAGTAATTTATCAGAATTTGCAAATAAAACTCAAATGACAGCAATAACACCAGTAAGAGTAGTTACATTATATAATGACAATTCAAGAACTGCAAATACTAATTTAGGTTTAATTGAGAGACCAAAAGTTGAATTACAAATCAAAGAAGAAATTGCAAGCTTTAAGATAACATTAGCTAATGGAACAGTTATAATTGACTCTGAAAAAGATTTAACACAAAATGTTTTAGAGTTAGAAGATAAAAAAGTAATTCACTTAGATGAGGAAATTATGCAAGGTGCTACTTTCACAATTAAATATAAAGTAACAGTAGTAAATAACGGTCAAGTAGATACTTTAGGCGAATACTTCGATTACAATATGTTTGATAGTGCAGAAGTAGAAAAATATACAAAAACAGTACCAGTAAATGTTGGAACAATTTATAATTACTACGACAACTTAGTATTTAGAACTGAAGAAAATAATAGAATGCCTATAGAAGTAAACCAAGTAGTATTAGACGGTATGCAATTTACTAATGGTGTAATTGCAAATGCTGAAGAGTTAATAAGAGACGGAAAAGCATTCAATCCTGATGAAATTCATATAACAAGCAAAGTAAATGAAAACGGTGAAAAGACTATACTTGAAACAACTTTAGCATGGGAGCAAAAGAACCATATAGGAACAGCAGCAGATATTGATGATAAATTAAAGAAAAGCTTATTACAAGTAGTTTCTACTGAAAGCTTAAAAGACTTAGAATTATACCCAACTATAAGTAAAGAAGTATTAAGTGAAAATCATATAGCATCAGTAAGTACTTATATTCAATTTAGTAAAGTATTATCTGCAAATGATAGTACAGACACAATGAGTTATAATAACGCAGTAGAAATTGTAGAGCGACTTAACGATTTAGGTAGAAGAGACTACATAGGAGTTCCTGGTAACTACGTACCATTTGAAGAAATAACAGAATATGATTCAGCAAAAGCTGATAATGTATCTATAATGCCACCATTTGGTGGAGGACAAAAAACTTACTATGCATTAATAGCTGGATGTATATTCATACTAGGTGCTGGTGTGGTATTCATAAAGAGAAAGATAATGTAATTAAGTAAACAAAAAAAGAATGTCAAAATGACATTCTTTTTTTGTATTAATGAAAAATAATTAGATTTAAAGAGAAAAATAGAATAAAACAGATTAATTTAAATAATAAAATAATTTTAAGAATAATATCTAGAAATCATTGACATTTTTGGCGAAAAATGATATAATATATTAAAATTTGATAAGGGTGATGCATATGAATAGGATTTTTATTTTAGCATATATAAGAAAAAATTTATGCGATCATTTTTTTGTCTCCGATTTATTAAATAAATATAGTTCAAAATAAAATATAAGGAGGCAGTTATGTTAAAGATTGTAGAATATAAAGATGTATATAAAGAGAAAGTAGTTGATTTATTAGTACAAATTATTTTAAATGAATTTGATATGAATGAAGATATTGAAGATATAAAGAATTTTGATTATAATAGCTATAAAAATGGTGGAGGAAACTTATGGTTAGCTGTTGATGAAGAAGATAATGTAATAGCTACTTCTGCTATTGAAGTTAATAGTGAGAAAAGCGAAGCAAAACTTGTTAGAGTATATTTAAATAAAAATTATAGAGGAACAGGTGTTGCTACAGAAATGTTAAATATGGCTATTGATTTTGCAAAGAATATAAATTTTAATAGAATTATTTTAGGAACATATAAAAAGCTTGAAAGAGCTGTAAGATTTTATGAAAAGAATGGTTTTAAAGAAATTTATCCAGATACTATAGATGATGATTTAGCTAAATTTTATGCTTTAGAATTAAAATATTAAAAAGATAAAATAACTCAGAAGGTGATATAAAATACTTTCTGAGTTATTATAAAAGTTTAGGAGGAAATATGAAAAAAATAAGTGTTATAATTCCAGTTTACAATGGGGAAAAATATTTAAAAGAAGCATTAGATTCAATTAAAAATCAGACAATGGATTTTGATGATATTGAAGTAATTATAGTAAGCGATGGCTCAACAGATAGAACTGATGAAATTGCTAATAATTACGTAAAAGAAAATAAAAATTGCAAATTTTTCAGAAATGAAATACCTAGTGGAGGTGCGGGAAAGCCTAGAAATATAGGAATAGAGCTTGCTACTGCTGAATATTTAATGTTCTTAGATACAGATGATTTTTTTGAAAAAGATGCTATAGAAAAGATGTATAAGTTAATAAAAGATACAGATTACAATTTTGTAAATACTAATTATAATTTGGTCGATGTAAATGGTAGATTTTTAAATAAAAATGGATTTGATAAAAATTTACCAACTAGAGAATTGACATTACAAGACTTAAAAAGTAATAAAATGTATTGCAATGGTGCTGTTTGGAATAAAATTTTTAAGAAGGATTTTATTGAAAAAAATAATATAAAATTTTTAGAAGATGGTGAATTTGCAGAAGATTTATATTTTACAAGTTGTAGCCTTTTAGAGAGTGAAAAAGTATTATTTGTACCAAGTGTAATTAGTGTAAACTATAGAGAAGTAGACACATCTATATCAAGAGATATATCAGCTAAGTATTTTGGCAAAATGAATAGAGGATATTTAAAAATTTATAATAAATTTAAGGAATTTAATAAGGAAGAGTATTGCAAAAATATATTAGCCGAAGCAAAAGTGTTTTTTATTGATAGCTTAATGAATTCTAAAGAGATTTCTAATGAACAATTTGTAGAGATTTTAGATGAAATGCAATGGTATTTTTCTTTCTTAAATAATTTTAAATTTGGAAATGAAACTAAAGAAATTGAAGAAATAAGTAAGAATATTATTGATAAAAACTATGAAAAATTAACAAGAATGAGAGCATTTTCAAATACTAATATAAAAAATTAAAAAATAGAAATTCTAAAGCTTAATTGTTACAATTCAGTAATAGAACATATAACTTTTGCAAAAACTTGATACATATCTATTATGAAGCTCAAGACCCGGATTGTGCCACCCCAGCTATGTTTTGACTAAAAATAGCTATATATCAAGTTTTTATAAAATTTTTATTGAAAACCGAGACTTTTAATTTTAGTCTAGTATTAATCAATAACTTTATATTTAGCAATATTTTTGTAATATTTATCTAATTCATTTGTAATATTTTCCCAAGTAAATTTTCTAGAAGTTTCAATAGCATTTTTAGAAAGTTCATTTCTTAAATTTTCATTATTAATAAGAGTAGTAACTTTTTCAACAATATCATTAATATTTTGTTTTTCTATTATTAAACAATTAAAATTATTTTTACAGAAGTCATTTATTCCGCCATTATCAGTTGTTATAACAGCGCATCCACAAGTTAAAGCTTCTAATACGGGTAAACAGAAAGATTCATACATAGAGGCACAAATATATATATCACTTTTCCTTAAAGTATTTCCTATTATTATTTGTTCAGGATTTATTATCAAGTTATCTATAATAGAAAGTTCTTCATTTGGTGTATCTGGAGATATTAAATTAATTACTATATTAGGATTTTTTTCTTTCACAATATCTAATGCTTGTACAATATCTTTTATACGTTTAAATTCAGTGTTAGGACTTCCTATCATACTTATTTTTACATTGTTATTCTTTTCTCTTTCTGTAGGGAAAAAAACTTCATTATTTACTGAATTATGAATAACTTGACTATCTACATTATAAACTTCTTTTAATTTTTTTTGAGCATATGTTGAAACTGTAAAAATAAATGGAGCTAAATTAATTTGTTTATAAATATAATCAAATAAATCCTTTTCAACATTTTCGCTATCAAACAAATGAAAATCTCCTTGTTCAAAATAAATAACTGGGGCGATTTTTTGTTCTATAGCTTCATAAATCTCACGCCAATACGTAATTATTATTAAATCAGAATTTTTAGGTATGCTTTCACATAGTATATTATCTAATGGTATTTGTTGAAAATTAACTTTTTTATCTAATTTAAACCAATTTGGATAAGGATAATGTGAAATAATATTTATATTGTGTCCCAAAGCAGTTAATCTATTTGCATGTTGTAATATAATTTTACTTCCTCCACATATTCCAGTCCAAGTCATTACATAAGTTATGTTTAGATGAGTTTTATTTATTTCTGAATTATATTGTAGTTTTTGTGGTATAGCGTTCGCAAGTCGCTCTTTTCTTCGTTGTAATTCTTTTTTTCTAAATTCTTTAATATTTATGTCGTGTTCAAATTTTTCAATCTCATTCATATTATCACCTTTTCTATTATATATGTAAAATAGTAAAAAGTCAATAAGTAAAATTCTATAAAAACTTGATATATAGCTATTTGCAAGTTAAGACCCGGATTGTGTCACCCCAGCTATGTTTTGACTAAAAATAGCTATATATCAAGCTTTTAGTAAATGTATCTTGAATTATTACATTTCTACTATGCTATACCAAAATTTGACATTAATGAATTAATTTGATATAATTAGGATATGTGATAAAAATATAATATGGGAGAGATTAATAGTGAATAATGAAATTAATTTTGGAATAGGCTTTGTAACAGGTAGGGCGAACGTGTGTAACATTATAAATGCTTATTACAAAAATATTTTAGAACAAATTCAAAAAGCGGAGGCTAAAATAAATGTAACCATTTATATATTATATGATCTTACATACCAGAATGCTAAGAAAGAAGATTTTTATAATATAAAGCCTGAAGTATATAGTTCTGGAATAAAAATTGAATATATTACTCCTGAAGATATAGAAAGAGAAAAATTAAATATTGTTGATAAGGGTATTATTACAATGGAAGAGGCGACTACTTTTTTTGGATATGGACATGCTAGAGGTAGAAATACCCTAATGTATTTTGCTTTAAAAGAAGGCATAGATTATTTACTATTTTGGGATGATGATGAATATCCATATTCTGTTGAGAAAAAAGAAGACGGAAAATTAGTATGGAAAGAGCAAGATAATATTTTAGTACATTTAAAATATATTGAAGATGCAAGCGTTACAATAGGATATCATTGCGGATATATTTCTCCAATTCCTTATATTGATTATAAAAATGAAATAAATGAAGATGTTTTAAGGGAATATATAGAAGCAATTAGTAATGACATAGTTAGTTGGTGTAATATAAAAGAAAAATTTGAAAAATATAATGGAGTTACATTTGCAGAAGAAAATATTGCAAATGGAATTGGCGCGTATGAAAAAAAATTAGAAGATGGTACAAAATGGGTATCAGGTTCTACATTATGTGTCAATTTAAATGATTTAGAAAATATACCAGCTTTCTTTAATCCACCAGCAGCTAGAGGGGAAGATACTTTTTTTTCCACAATGTTAAATAATTCAAAAGTAATAAAAGTACCTGTATACCATTTTCATGATGGATTTTTGAAGTATAAAGAAATAATGAAGGGAAAATTTCCAACTTATTTGAGAAAAATTGAAAAGAATGAAGAAGAATATGTAGAAGAAAGATTTTTAAATGCTTGCAGAGGTTGGATAAAATATAAACCTTTATATAGTTATATTACAGATAGGGAAAATTACCAAAAAAATATGCAAAAGATTCAAAAGTGTTTAAATGATAGTATTGTTAAAATTAATGATATTTTCCATTATAAAGATTTTAAAGTCGTTTTAGATGATTTTAAAATTTATCATGAAAGAGTTGAAGAAGATTATAAGAAATATTTAGAAACAAATGAAATATGGAATAAGTTAAAATTTAATGTAACAATTTAGAATATAAGTGTAAAAGCTTGATATATAGCTATTTGAAAGTTTAATGTATAAATATTGGCTTATTTCTTGACATTTACATAAAAATGAGGTAAAATATTTAATGAAATTTATATTATCAAATGACTTAAAATGAAAGGTAGTTTATGAGGAGGATTATTTAATGGGTGAAGTTATAGTTATAACCTCTGGTAAAGGTGGAGTCGGTAAAACTACTACAACAGCAAATTTAGGGTCTGCGTTAGCATTAGAAGGCAAGAAAGTTGTATTAGTTGATACTGATATAGGACTTAGAAACCTAGATGTTGTAATGGGCTTAGAAAATAGAATTGTTTATGATATAGTAGACGTTGTAGAAGAAAAATGTAAATTGAAACAAGCCTTAATAAAGGACAAGCGTTTTGAAGAGTTATTTTTATTACCAGCGGCGCAAACTAGAGATAAATCTGCAGTAAACGAAGAACAAATGAGAGATTTAACTAAAAAACTAAAAGAGGAATTTGATTATATAATAATAGATTGCCCAGCAGGAATTGAACAAGGTTTTAAAAATGCTATTGCAGGAGCAGATAGAGCAATAGTTGTAACAACTGCTGAAATTTCAGCTATTAGAGATGCTGATAGAATTATTGGATTAGTTGAAGCAAGTGATATTAAAAATCCAGAATTAATAATTAATAGATTAAGACCAACTATGGTAAAACGTGGAGAAATGATGGATGTTGAAGATATAGTTGATTTGTTGTCTATTGATTTAATAGGCGTTGTACCTGATGATGAATATATAATAACATATACTAATAAAGGTGAACCAGTTATATCAAATAAAAAAGCACCTTCGGGTAAGGCTTATAGAGAAATTGCTAAAAGAATATTAGGGGAACAAATAGAGATAACAGTTCCTGGAAGAGAAAATGGAATTTTTACTAAGATAAAGAGGATATTTAGTAAAAATTAGTGGAGGGAGCTAATGTTTGAAAAGATTATGAATTTGATAAAAAAAGTTTTTCGTTTAAATAATAAAGAAGATAGCTCAAAAGAAGCGGCGAAAGAAAGGTTACATTTAGTTTTAATACAAGATAGAGCAAGCGTATCTGCTGACTTTTTGGAAGTCATGAAACAAGAAATTATAGATGTTATTAAAAAATATATAGAAATAGATGAAAGCGCTATAGATGTTAGGTTAACCAATAACATAAATGAAGATGGAAAAGGTAGTTCGCCAGCATTATATGCTAATTTTCCTATTACAAATGTTAAAACTAAAATTTTAAATGATGATGAAAAAGCTGCTTTAGAAATGGATAAAAAAGAGGAAGCTAAGAATGTTGTAGAAAAAGATGTAGAAGAAAATGTGGAAAAAAGAAAAAGTAAATAGTGAAAATGCTGTAAGTAATGTTGAAGAAAAAACTAAATTATAAAATGAGGCAGGGTTGAAAATAAGTATAGAGTTTTTCGATTATTAGTACCTTATTAAAGAAATGAGGAAATTATGAATAAAAAATTTCTTAAAAATATTGATTGGAGCATTTTAATATGTAGTGTTATCTTACTAGTAATAGGATTGATAGCACTTTTTTCTGCTAGTAGTAATGATGATTACGAAGAATTTATAAAACAATTAGTTTTTGTAGGTATATCTATACCTGTATTAATAATTACAATGGCTATAAATTATAAGACTTTTGTAAAGCTATCACCATTTTTATATATAATAATATTAGGGCTGCTAGTAGGTGTGCTGTTTACACCTGAAAGAAATGGAGCGACTAGTTGGTTTGAAATAGGTGGCTTTACTTTACAGCCATCTGAATTTGCTAAAATCGTAATTGTTATATTTTTTTCATATATGGTATATAATTTTCAGAAAAAGGGAAAAAACGAAATAAATAAAATTTGGAAATTAGGAATACTATTATTCCTTGTAGCAGTACCTATAGTATTAATAGTAATGCAGCCTGATTATGGTACGGCTATGGCGTTTATTGTTTCAGTTATATTAATTTTATATATAGCAGGTATTGATAAAAAATATATTATAACTTGTATATTATTAGTTGTTATTTTACTTCCAATAATGTATTTCTTTGTATTACCTGACCATGCAAAATCAAGAATAGAAGTCTTTTTAGATCCATATTCAGACCCTAGAGGGGCGGGATATAATATTATACAATCTAAACTTGCAATAGGAGCTGGAGAATTATTTGGAATGGGACTTTTAAATGGTAATCAAACTCAACTACGGTTATTTATATCCTAAAACTACTGATTTTATATTTGCTGTAGTTAGTGAAGAGATGGGATTTATTATAGCATCTATTGTAATTATTGCGTATGTGTATATTTTACTTAGAATGATTAAAATTGCAAAAGAAACTAAAGATCCGATTGGCTCATATATAGTAATGGGTGTAATAGGAATATTCTTTTTTCATATGGTACAGAATATTGGTATGACAATGGGATTATTGCCTATAACAGGCGTACCTTTACTGCTATTAAGTTATGGCGGTAGCTCACTACTAACTAGCGTGATTTTAATAGGATTAGTTTTAAATATAGGAGCAAGAAAGTCTTAACATCTTTAAAAATTAGTAAGGTTTAGAATTTATTTATATAAGTTTAGTATACATTTATTTTAAATAAAAGCGAATGTGCAGTAAAAAAATATTAGAAACTCTTAAGCTTAGTTACGGAAAGAGTTCGCGCGAGCGGAAGGGTGCCGTAAATAAGATTTAGAGTTTCTATATTTTTTTACAAGCCGAGCAATTTTATTTAAAATAAATGTATACTAAACTTTATATAATTTATTAATCCCTTTCATTAATTATATCATTTTTACTATAGTATTCCTTAGCCTCTTTATCATAATAAACAGCCGAAGTATTTTGTCTTAGAAAATTTACAAGATGGTACACATCAATCCATATTTGGTTTGTACCATCTTTTTGTACAGGATCAAATATAATTTGTAGTCCAAGATGTAAATGCGGTACATTTATGTTATTTACATTTTCTTTAGTACTATATCCAGTCATACCTAAATATCCTATTACATCACCAGCAGTAACTATAGAACCTTCTACAATTTCTGAATTATATGGGTGGTCTTTTCGCAAGTGTGCATAATAATAATACCTTAGTCCATCGAAGCTTCTTATGCCAATTCGCCATCCGCCATATTGGTTCCAGCCACAAGCTTCAACATATCCAGATTCTATAGCTATTATTGGTGTTCCAATGCTTCCCATTAAATCATTACCTAAATGGACTCTTTTATACCCATAACTTCTTGAGTTGCCAAAATCATCATAATGGCTATAGCTATAACCTCCAGCTATTGGAGAGAATACTTTTAAGCCATATTTTTTTTCGTATAGATTAGTTTCAGCATTTTTTATTTCATATGTACCAATAAAACCTCCAAGTATTGCGTTGTAGCTTTCTAAATAATAATCATAATTAGCCATATTTTGAGATAATTCTTCCATTGTCTTTCCGGCTATTTAATTCTTCTATAAGTTTATTCAAATCAGCTTTTTTATAAGAGTCTAAATTACCATAATATTTAGAAGATAAGTATGCTAAAAGTTCAATCCAATTATATTTTACATCATAATTTTCATTATGCGATTGTATATCTAATTTTGAGGTGTCTGATAATATTTGCTCTGTTGCGTTAAAATCTATCCATTTTATGTAATCATCATCTTTATTAGAAGATTCGTCATCTGCAAATACTGTTTGATATAGAAGTATTAATAAAAAGATTACTAATAAAATGGATATGAAAAATATAATATAAATTTTTTTTAATTTTATCGTTTTAAAAAACATAAATACACCTCATTTAAGTGTATTTTTGTTTTTCTAATTTATTCTAATTTTTTAGATATTGAGTTGATTACCATTTTAGCTGTGGGCTTTATATTATCTGGTATTTTTAAGTATTTTTTTATAATATTTTTATTCATGTTTTTACATGCTGCATCTGTTGCTGTAATAATATTTGTTTTAATATTATTTAAACTTTTGTTGTATATTTGAGAGACTTTAGGATATACGTTTTTGCTTAAATTTTCAGAATCATATTTGAATTTAGCAATAAGAAG
Organism: uncultured Clostridia bacterium; assembly: GCA_944391575.1. Taxonomy (GTDB): domain Bacteria; phylum Bacillota; class Clostridia; order TANB77; family CAG-508; genus CALXUC01. Next base: position 31,711 of record CALXUC010000006.1, read on the forward strand.
TACACTTTCTGCTATGTAATGAGTACCATTATGTGATAAATTGTATCCTATATTTTGCAATTCGTTAATTATTTTTGTTTTGACAGTAGAAGTGTTTTCTTCATCTTTTTTTGTAGCAATTATCTTTTTTAAAGAATTAATTATTACATAAATTGGCTCAGTATTTAAAATTGCATCAAAAGTTAAATCATTCGTTTTTAATGTTTCTAACGAATCCTTATTATTTGTTAAAAATATAATAGATTTGTAATATTTACTTTTAGCATGTTCAGGTAACTTTTTTAGAATTTTTTCTTCATTATAGTTACTAAGCGCGCAATCTATTAGTATTATATCATAATGATATTGTGCTGTTGCAGATATTACTTCTTTAAGACTTTTGGCTAAATATGATACACGTATATCTGGTACGTATTGTGAAATATAATTTAATAAATCTTGTAAATTTTGTAGATTTTTATTTGCTATAAGTAAATTTAACATATTTCCCCCCTATAATATATTTTTTTGCATTTTTTTCTATCTATTATATAAGATACAAGTTTATGCAAAAAAGGTTGCATAAATTTAAAAATTTTTTAAAAAATTTATAAAAAGTATAAAAATGAGCATAATAATTGTAATATTGAAAAAATGTATTGACTTTAAATTGACAGTATGATATAAATATTTATGGTAATGAAAGATTTAATTGTGGAAAGGAGGGAATTTTAATGAACAAGGGAGTAAGAAGTTTTGTTGCAATTATTTTAGTATTAAGTATGTTGTTAGTAATTTTAACTGGTTGCGGTAATAATGATAATGTTGCAGAACTAGATATGGAGAAAATTAAAACAAATTTAGAAAATTTAAAAGGAGAAGGTTTTGATATCTTTACTGCTGAAAGCAATGTAATGAGTTCAGGGGTAGCTAATTTTGATATGTTAGAAACTTTATATGATTTTGATTTTAAAGAATTTGGAATTAATCCAGATAATATATCAGAATATCGTTTCAATATGGATAGATTAAATAAAGATTTATGGATTGTGTTTTTACCAGTTGAAGGTATGGAAGATACTGTAAAAACTGAGACAGATGCATATATTCAAACATTAATTTCTGAAGAAACAGATGCTACTATAAAACAAAAATTAGAAAATTATTCTTTTGAAGAAATTGAAGGTTATTTAGTTTGGGTAGTTTCTGAGGATAATGCTAGAATTTTAGAGTTAACTAGAAATGCTAAAGCTAATATATTACCAATGATGATGGATATTACATCAGATATGTTACAAGATAGCATCGGTTTAGATCCAGCTTCTGTTACAGAATTTGCTATTAAAACACCAGCTCTAATAACATCATCTACAACATATATGGTTGTAAAACCTGCAGATGGTAAGAAAAATGAAGTTAAGACAGCTTTAGATAATTATATGGTGGCTTTAGAAGAACAATGGTCAACATATTTACCAGAACAATATGAATTAGTTAGAAATCGTTTATATACAGAATATGGAGATTATTTAATCTATATTGTTTCTGAAAATAATGACCTTATTTATGATACAATAATAAGCTCAACAAAGTAAGATAATAAGATAATTAGTGAATAATGTATAGTTGATTGATTTAGGATAGATAGTTAATTGAAAGGATAGTTATTTGATGTATTAATATATTTATATATGATTTTAAAGAGGCAAAGCGAGGCGTAATAACCTCTGTTTTGCTTTTCTTTTTGAGTAGATAAAATGCGTATGGAGGAGTTTACAAATGGTATTTAGTAGCATACCGTTCTTATTTTTCTTTTTTCCTATATTTTTATTGCTATATTATATATCTCCATTTAAAATAAAAAATTTGATTTTATTAATTTTTAGTCTTATTTTTTATGCATGGGGAGAGCCAGTATATATAGTTTTAATGATTTTTTCATCTGTTGTTGACTATACAAATGGAAGGTTAATTGAAAAATATCGTGATAATAAAGTACTTAAAAGAACTTTTATGGTAGGTTCTGTAATTATAAATCTTGCGTTATTAGGATTTTTTAAGTATAGTGATTTTTTAATTGAAAATATTAATAATTTATTTAATTTATCTATACCATTGTTAGAATTAGGATTACCAATAGGAATAAGTTTTTATACTTTCCAAACTATGAGCTATAGTATAGATGTTTATAGAGGCGATGTAAAAGCAGAGCATAATTTCTTGAACTTTATGACGTATGTTTCTATGTTCCCACAACTTATAGCTGGACCAATAGTAAGGTATCAAACTGTTAGTGAAGAACTTTCAAAAAGAGAGATTACTTTTAGCAAATTTACAAGTGGTTTTGTAAGATTTTTGCAAGGATTATTTAAAAAAGTTTTAATTGCTAATAATGTTGGATATGTGTGGTCTGTAATTTCAGGAGATGCTTCCGAAATTTCTTTACTTACAGCGTGGTTAGGTTTATTTATGTTCGCATTCCAGATATATTTTGACTTTTCAGGGTATAGTGATATGGCAATAGGTATGGGAAAAATGTTAGGATTTACGTATTTAGAAAACTTTAATTATCCTTATATTTCAAAAAGTATCACAGAGTTCTGGAGAAGATGGCATATTAGTTTATCTACTTGGTTTAAGGATTACGTTTATATACCATTAGGCGGTAGTAGATGCAAGAAAATTATAAATATTAGGAATATTTTAATTGTATGGATGCTAACGGGAATATGGCACGGAGCAGCTTGGAACTTCTTGCTCTGGGGATTATACTTTGGTATTTTGCTTATACTAGAAAAATTTGTATTAAAAAGATTTTTAGAAAAATTGCCTAGCTTTTTAAAACATGTATATGCAATATTTCTCATATTGGTAGGTTGGTTGATATTTGCATTTGATGATATGTCTTTATTAAAAGAATATGCGTTGAAATTATTTGCAAATCCATTTATAATAGATGCACAATTTATGCAATACTTTACAAATTATTTTGTAATTATAGCAGTTGCAATAATATTCTCAATGCCGATTTATCCATATGTTAAAGAGAAATTTAAATTTAATAATATTATAATTCAAATTTTGATATTTGCAATTTACATTGTATTGTTTATGGTTGTTACGGCTATGCTTGTTAGTGATACGTATAATCCGTTTTTATACTTTAGATTTTAATGTAATATCTATTTGTATAATAAGTTTTTAAATATAAAAGAAAGGAGCATTAATGAAAAGTAGTAAAAATATAGTTGTTGTACTTATTGCTGTTATAGTAAGCATAATAATAATTACATTAACATTATTATTTATAGTTTTAGATAAAAAAGAATTTTCGGATACTGAAAATAGATATTTACAAAAATTTCCAGAATTTTCATTTGAAAGTTTAGAATCTGGAGAATATATTCGAAAATTGGAAACGTATTTAACTGATCATTTCCCTTTTAGAAATGAATTTATGTTTTTAAAAACTAGTGTTTTAAAAGGAATCGGTCAAACTAAAATTTCTGATTTGTATTTAGGCGAAGATGGCTATTTATTAGAAGGGTATATGGTAACACCAGAAAGTACAACAATACCAATAGATGTTTTAAATAGATTTAATGATAACTTACCTGAAAATACAAATATGAGTTTAATGCTTGTTCCTACAAGTGTTGAAATTTATAGTGAAAAATTGCCAAAGTATGCTACAAATACTAGTCAAAAAGATGTGATAGATTACGTTTATAAGAATATTAATTTTGATGGAATTAATGTTTATGATTATTTAGAAAAAGAAAGTACAACAATAGATTTATATTATAAAACAGACCATCACTGGAATACTTTTGGCGCATATTTAGGCTATGTAGCGTATATGAATTATTTAGGAATAGACGATTTAGAAAGACCAGAATTTGAAAAAATAACAGACGAATTTTATGGTACTTTTTACTCTAAATTAATAGATAATTCTTTAGAAAAAGAAAGTATGTATAAATTAAAAGATGATGATGTAGAATATGTTATGAAAGATGTAGCTACAGATACAGTTACAAATACCATATATGAAGAAAAATGGTTAAAGGAAAAGGATAAATACTCATACTTTTTAGGGCAAAATAAAGCATTATTGGAAATTCAAAATATGAGTAATGAGAACGGCAAGAAAATATTAATAGTAAAAGACAGTTATGCAAATGCAATGATACCTTTTATAGCTAAAGATTATGAATATACTTACGTAATAGACCCAAGGCTTTATAGATTAGATGTTAGCGATTACGTGAAAGAAAATGATATAGAAGAAGTTTTATTAGTGTATAATGTTAAAACTGTGGAAACAGATTTGGGAATAAGGAATTTGAGATAGTGCACATTACTTATATGTAGTTTTTAAAATATGTATAGTTTTTTAATTTTGAAATATACTATTAACAAAAAATGTGTATTTACGTTACAATTCAGTAGGCATTTAAATAAAAGCTTGATATATAGCTATTTGCAAGTCAAGACCCGGATTGTGGCACCCTAGCTATGTTTTGACTAAAAATAGCTATATATCAAGCTTTTAGCAAGTATATCCTAAATTGTAACCCAAAAATGTGTATTTACACAAAAAAAGTAAAAAACAATTGACTTATTTAAATTTTTAAGTTATACTATTAACAAAAAGTGTGTGTGAACACAAAAAAAGTAAACGGAGGATATAAAATGGAAATAGCTAGGGATTTATATTTAACAAAATTAAAAAATAAAAAGAACAATAAACTAATAAAAATTGTTACAGGACTTAGGAGAAGTGGAAAGTCATATTTACTTGATCCAATATTTAAAAATTCATTGATAGCTGATGGAGTAAAAAAAGATCACATTATAAAAGTTGATTTAGATTCTATTGAAAATAGAGAGTTAACAACAGACGGATTAAATTTATATAATTATATCATGAACCAAATTAAAGATAATGAAATGTACTATATTCTCCTTGATGAAATTCAAAAGGTAAAAGATTTTGAAAGTGTATTAAATAGTTTTTTAAGAAAAAACAATTTAGATGTGTATGTAACAGGAAGCAATTCAAAATTTCTTTCTACAGACATTATTACAGAATTTAGAGGTAGAGGAGATGAAATTAGAGTTTATCCACTTTCATTTTCTGAGTTTTATAATACATATGAAGATAAAAGGAAAGCCTTGAAAGATTATATGACTTATGGAGGAATGCCATATACATTGTATTTAAAAGATGTAGAAGAAAAAAGTAAATATCTAAATGATTTATTTAAAAACACATACTTAAACGATATTATTGAAAGAAATAAAATACAAAGAGAAGATATATTAGAAATTATTATTAATATGTTATCCTCATCAGTAGGTTCTTTAACAAATCCAAAAAAATTGTATGATACTTTTATAAGCAATGGATATACAGATATAAATAGAAATACAATAAATTCATATATGAATTATTTGCAAGATGCTTTTTTAATAAATAAAGTAGAAAGATACGATATAAAAGGGAAAAAATATATTTCAACACCATCTAAGTATTATTTTACAGATATAGGGTTGAGAAATGCAAGATTGAATTTTAGGCAGCAAGAAGAAGATCATTTAATGGAGAATATAATTTACAATGAATTATTGGTCAGGGGATATAATGTTGATGTAGGAGTAATTGAACGTTTTGAAAAAGATAGTACAGATAAAACAATAAGAAAACAGTTAGAAGTAGATTTTGTATGCAATCAAGCAAGTAAAAGATATTATATTCAATCTGTTTTTGCAATACCAAATAAAGAAAAAATGGAACAAGAACAGAGAGCTTTGATTAATATAGATGATAGTTTTAAAAAAATAATTATTGTTAAAGATGATATAAATCTTTGGAGAAATGAAGCAGGAATTTTAATAATAAGTTTAGAGGAATTTTTGCTAAATCTAAATAGTTTAGACTTATAATAATCCACATAACTTACAATAAGTAAATAATATAATAAAATAATAGTTACAATTTAGCAGATATTTAAATAAAGCTTGATATATAGCTATTTGCAAGTCAAGACCCGGATTGTGGGCCTTGAGCTTGTTTTGACTAAAAATAGCTATATATCAAGCTTTTAGCAATTATATCCTGAATTGTTACAGAATTATTATAAAAATTACAAAAAACTCTTTACTTTTTGCAAAAAATCTTATAAAATATAATGAGAAAAAACTAATGAAATATATTTTATTAAAAGGAGATTGAACGAATGAAAATTTTAATGTTATCTTGGGAATATCCACCACGTATAATAGGGGGAATAGCAAGGGTTGTGCACGACCTTTCAAAAAGACTTATTAAAGATGGACATGATGTTACTGTTGTTACGTATAGAGAAGAAAACGCGCCATATTATGAAAATGATAAGGGAGTAGAAGTTTACAGAGTTGACAATTACATGATTAGTCCTAATAATTTTATAGACTGGATTATGCAAATGAATTTCAATATGATAGCTAAAGTAAATGAATTATTATCAAAGGGTATGAAGTTCGATGTTATACACGCTCATGACTGGCTTGTAGCATATACGGCAAAGACTTTAAAAAATTCTTACGATATACCTTTAGTTTCTACAATTCATGCTACAGAATCTGGTCGTAATAAAGGGATACATGATGATACACAAAGATATGTAAATGATACAGAATGGATGCTTACTTATGAATCATCTGAAGTTATTGTAAATAGCAATTATATGAAAAATGAGTTGCAACGTTTATTTGGATTACCATACGAAAAGATAAATGTTGTACCTAATGGTATTAATGTTAATGCTTTTAATGGTATTGAAAGAGATTATGATTTTAGAAGACAATATGCTGCAGATAATGAAAAAATAATATTGTTTATGGGTAGACTTGTATATGAAAAAGGTATACAACATTTAATAGATGCAATGCCTAAAATTTTAAGTAATTATAATGATGCTAAATTAATAGTTGCTGGTAAAGGTGCTATGTTAGATGAATTAAAAGCCAAAGTAGATTATATGGGATTATCTCAAAAGGTATATTTTACAGGTTATTTGAACTCTAAACAAGTACCAAAAATGTATAAATGTGCAGATATATCTGTATTTCCAAGTACGTATGAGCCTTTTGGTATAGTAGCATTAGAAGCTATGCTTGCAGGCGTACCTACAGTTGTTTCAGATACAGGTGGATTAAATGAAATAATAGACCATGGTGTAAATGGAATGAAGAGCTATACTGGTAATGCTAATTCATTAGCAGATTCTATTTTAACATTATTATTTGATCAACAATTATGTAGTGAAGTTACTAAAAATGCAAAGCAAAAAGTAAAAAATGAATATAATTGGACTAAACTTGCTCAAGATACACATTTTGTATATCAAAAAGCTATTTGCGAGACAATGGCAAATAGACAAGCTAGACAAATAGCTCAAGAAAAATTAAGAAAAGATAAGAGAATTAAGAGTGTTGAAAATGAATTAAGTAAATTAATTCCTTTCAAAAAGAAAAGTTTATATGCATAGTAGAAAGGATTGAATACAATAATGTTAGTTTATGATAAGGCTTATGAATTATCTAATGCAATAAAGGAGAGTAAAGAGTACTTAGAATATAAAGAATTGAAGAATAAGATTTTTCAAAATAAAGAGGTAAAAGAAAAAATAGAAGAATTTGAAAAAATTAGATATGAAGTTCAAATTTTATCAGTAAAAAGCCATGAACAAGATGAAGAAAAAGTTAAAAAATTACAACAATTATATAAAATATTAATTGAAAATAAGGAAGTTAAAGAATTTTTTGATAAAGAAGTTGTTTTTAACGTAATGTTAGCAGATGTAAATAAAATAATTGCAGAAGCTGTAAAAGATGTATTAAATTAAAGCTGTATGAAGGGAATGAAGAAAAAAGATGAAGAAAAAGATAGAGTACATAATTACTGATACAAATTTAGTAGAACAGATTTCTAAAAAATTTAATATATCAGAATTAGTTGCAACTATTTTAGTAAATAGAGGTATTACAGATGATAAGGAAATAGAAATATTTTTAAATCCAACAAGAGATGATTTTCACGATCCAATGACATTACCAGATATAGAAAAAGCTATTTTAAGAATAGAAAAAGCTATAAATAATCAAGAAAAAGTTATTATATATGGAGATTATGATGTTGATGGAATAACAAGTATAACTGTTTTGAAAAAGTTCTTAGAGGAGAGAGGTCTAAAAACAGATTATTATATACCTAATAGGTTAGATGAAGGATATGGTTTAAATAATGATGCAATAAAGAAATTTGCTGAAGAAAATTATACTTTAATGATAACAGTAGATTGCGGTATTTCTGGAAATAAAGAAATAGATATGGCTAATGAGTTAGATATAGAAACTATAATTACAGATCATCATGAACCTTTAGATATTTTACCTAATGCGTATGCGGTAATAGATCCTAAAAGGGAAGATAATAAATATCCATTTAGGCATTTAGCTGGTGTAGGAGTTGTTTTTAAATTAATACAAGCTTTATGTATACATTTGAAATTAGATGCTAAAGAATATTTAAAGTATTTAGATATTGTTTGTGTTGGTACAATTTCTGACATAGTTCCTCTTTTTGGAGAAAATAGAGTAATAGCTAAATTAGGTATGAAACTAGTAGAGGTAACAAAAAATATAGGGCTAAAATCATTATTAAAAGCTTCTGGATATAAAAACGTTTCTTCTATTGCAATTTCATTTGGAATTGCACCAAGAATAAATGCTTGTGGAAGAATGGGAATGGAAAAAGAAGCTTTAAGATTATTTTTAACAGATAATTATGATGAGGCAAGGAAGATTACTGATGAATTAAACGAATTTAATAAAGAGAGACAAGAAAAGGAAAAAGATATTTTAGTAGAAGCACTAGAAAAAATTGAAAAATATAATTTAAAGGATAATAATACACTAGTTGTATCTGGAGAAGATTGGCACCATGGGGTAATTGGAATAGTTGCATCTAAAATTACGGAAATGTATTATAAACCTTCAATATTATTAAGTGTTGAGGGAGACATTGCTAAAGGCTCTGGAAGAAGTATAGAAGGCTTCGATTTACATAAAGCTTTATGTGAATGTAGTGATTTGCTAGAAAAATATGGCGGACACGAAATGGCAGTAGGATTAAGTTTAAATAAAGAAAATTTAGAAAAATTTGATAAAAGAATTCAAGAAATTTCTAAAAAAATAGATTTGGAAAAATTAGTTCCAATCGTAAAAATAGATAAAACATTAAATTCAAAGGATTTAGAAATTAATAATATAAAAGCTTTAAAAATATTAGAACCGTTTGGCGAGGGTAATAAAACGCCTATATTTTTATTAAAAAATGCCAAAATACTTTCAATACGAGCTTTAAGTGAGGGTAAACATTTAAAGATGGTATTAAACGTAGATGGTAAGTCTGTAGATGTAATAGGTTTTCAAATGGGCGAATTGGTAGATGCTTTTTTAATTGGTGATAAAGTAGACGTAGCAGGTACTATAGATATAAATGAATTTAATGGAATGGAAAGTATACAAATTACGTTAAAGAACATAATAAAAAGTATTAATTAAAAGAAGGAATGTGTATGACAGAATCGAAAAAGAATGTTACTATTGAAGATGTAATTAATATTATGAAAAAGCATAATAGAAAAAGTAACACAAAAAAGATATTAAAAGCTTATGAATTTGCGTATAATGCTCATAAGGAACAAAAAAGAGAGTCGGGAGAACCGTATATAATTCACCCTGTAAATGTAGCGGCGATTTTGGCAAATTTAGAACTTGATGATGATACTATTTGTGCTGCATTACTCCACGATGTTATAGAAGATACATCTGTTACTAGAGAAGATATAAGTAAAGAATTTGGTGAAGAAGTAACTGAATTAATAGATGGAGTAACTAAGTTAAAATCTCTTACTTACACGGATAAAGAAGAACAACAAATGGAAAATTATAGAAAAATGTTTTTGGCAATGGGGAAAGATGCGAGAGTTATTTTAATTAAGTTAGCAGATAGACTTCATAATATGAGAACATTAAATTATGTAACTGAAGGAAAACAAATTAGAAAAGCTAAAGAGACTATGGATATTTATGCACCACTTGCTAATAGATTAGGAATTTATTCTTTAAAGTGGGAATTAGAAGATTTAGCTTTTAGATATTTATATCCAGAAGAATATATGAAAATAGTAGAGGGGTTATCTGAAAAAAGACAAGAAAGATTAGCTTTTCTAGATGTTATAACAGATAATATTAAAAAACATTTAAAAGCGCAAAGAATAAGTTTTGAGATACAAAGTAGAGCAAAGCATTTATATAGTATATATAGAAAAATGCAAAGAGATCACTGCGGGTTAGAGTCTATTTACGATTTATTCGCTATTAGAGTTATTGTAAATACTGTAAAAGACTGTTATACAGTATTAGGAATAGTGCATGATTTGTATACACCTATGTCTGGACGTTTTAAAGATTATATTGCAGTTCCAAAAGCAAATATGTATCAATCTATACACACAACTTTAATAGGAACTAAAGGAGTACCTTTTGAAGTTCAAATTAGGACTTGGGATATGCATAGAATAGCAGAATTTGGTATTGCTGCGCATTGGGCGTATAAGGAGGCTAATAAAGAGAAAAAATCTAATGTTATAGTTAAAGAAGATAAATTAGCTTGGCTTAGAGAAACGTTAGAATGGCAAAAAGATACACAAGACCCAGAAGAATTTATGAAAGCATTAAAAACAGAGCTTTTTGAAGATGAAGTGTATGTGTTTACACCTAGAGGAGATATAAAAGTATTGCCTAAAGGTGCAATACCTATAGACTTTGCATATGCAATACATGAACAAATTGGCCATAAAATGGTAGGTGCTAAAATAAATGGTAAAATGAGACCAATAATAACACCATTGGAAAATGGAGATATTGTAGAGATAATAACATCAGATACAACGAAAGGCCCTAGTAGAGATTGGTTAAAAATAGTTAAAAGTTCAACAGCTAAAACGAGAATTCAACAATGGTTTAAAAAAGCAGATAGAGAGAAGAATATTGTAAAAGGTAGAGAACTATTAGAAAAAGAAATAAAAAGAATTGGAATTCCTCAAGAAGATTTAATGAAAGCTGAATGGATACAATTAGTATTACAAAGATATAAATTTGATACAATAGAAGATATGTATTCAAGCATAGGTTTTGGAGCTATAACAGTTGGAAAAATAATTTCGCGTTTATTAGCAGAATATAGGAAAATTCATAAAGAGGTAGATATAGAAGAAAAAATTGAAGCATTAAATAAAATGCCTAAAAACAAAATATCTTCTACTAATAATGGAATTATTGTAAAAGGTATAGATAATTGTTTAGTAAAACTTGCAAAATGTTGTAATCCGTTACCAGGTGACGAGATAGTTGGATATATAACGAAAGGTAGAGGTGTGTCTGTGCATAGAGCTGATTGTACAAATATAAATGAATTGATAAGTGAAGAATCAAGGCTGATTGATGTAGAATGGTATCAAAATGATAGTATATCATATAATGTAGATATAGAAATATATGCTACTGATAGGAGAGGCTTACTTTCAGATATAGTAAAAGAATTAGGAAATCGTAACATTAAATTAACAGGAGTAAATTCTAAAGTTATAAAGAAAGAAATAGCATTAACAGAAGTAAAATTAGAGGTTAATAATTTAGAGGAATTAAATAAAACAATTAAAGCTTTAAGAGAAATAGAAAGTGTATACGAAGTAAGTAGGAAAAAATAGAGAAGGGAGTATATAGTATAAAAATACTATGTTGGGAAAAATGATTTTAAAAAAAATAGAAGTAGAGGTTGTGCCTAAACATATAACTAATTGCTATATTGTGGCAGATGAAGTTAGTAAAGAGGCTATGATTGTTGACCCTCGGGAGCGAGGCTAAAAAGATTATAGATATGGTAAATATTTTAGAAGTTAAAATAAAATATATAGTATTAACACATTGCCATGCAGACCACGTAATGGCAGTACCAGAATTAAAAGAAAGATACGGTTGTAAAGTATTAATAGGAAGAGTAGAAAGCGAATATATAAAATCTCCAGAAATAGCGTTATTTTCACCTTTAAATTTACCAGCTATAAATATTGAAGTAGATTCAAGATTAGATGATAATGATGTAATTCATTTAGGCAAAATTGCATTTAAGGTAATAACAACACCAGGACATACAGCTGGAAGTATTTGCTTATATTGCGAAGAACATAAATTATTATTATCAGGAGATACATTATTTTGCGGAACTTGGGGAAGAACGGATTTACCAACATCAAGTTTTGAAGATATAATGGCTTCTATCGCAAATAAGCTAATGATATTACCAGAAGATACAATAGTGTATCCAGGCCATGGTAAACCAACTATGATTAGTGAGGAAGAAAAAATATATTTAGATTTGAAACCTAAGAAGTGGTAATTAGTAATTATTATATATATTATTTTATTATTTTAAATATAAATTTTTTGAGTAATATTATCAAAAAAATAAAGGAGTGTTAATTATGATTCAAAGACCGAAAGGTACTAAAGATTTATTACCTGCGGATACTGTAAAATGGCAGTTTATAGAAAGTAAAATAAAGACTGTATTAGAAAATTATGCTTTTAACGAAATAAGAGTACCAGTGTTTGAACATACAGAACTATTTTTAAGAGGTGTAGGAGAGACTACCGATGTAGTTCAAAAAGAAATGTACACTTTTAAAGATAAAGGCGACAGAAGTATTACATTAAGACCTGAAGGAACTGCTGGAGTTGTAAGAGCTTATATTGAAAACGGTATGGCGAGTTTACCATCACCTATAAAATTATGGTATAATATAACTGCATATAGATATGAGAATGTTCAAAAAGGAAGATTAAGAGAGTTTCACCAAATAGGCGCAGAATTAATTGGTACTAATAATTATATGGCAGATGCTGAACTTATAACAATGGCGAATGAAATATTTAGAAGTTTAAATATACAAGATATTAAGCTAGAAATAAACAGTATAGGGTGTCCAGTATGTAGAGCTAAATATCAAGAAGCTTTAAAAGAATATATTGGAAAAAATCTAGATAAGTATTGCTCAGATTGTAAAAATCGTTTTGAGAAAAACCCTATGCGTATTTTAGATTGCAAAGTAGAAAATTGTAAGGAATATAATAAAAATGCACCTGTTATATTAGATTATTTATGTGAAGAATGTAAAGAACATTTTGAAAAAGTACAAGAAACTTTACAAGAGTGCAACATAAAATATGAAATAAATCCTAAAATAGTTAGAGGATTAGATTATTACACTAAGACTGTATTTGAATTTATAGATGAAGAAGAAGGATTAACAGTATTAGCAGGTGGAAGATATGATGGTCTAGTAAAAGAATTAGAAGGACAAGATACACCAGCAGTTGGATTTGCATTAGGTATGGAAAGACTTTTAGAATTATTTGATAAATATAATGAAAATATAGAAGTAAAAAAACCTGAAATATTTGTTGCAACTATTGGAGAAGAAGCAAATAAATATGGTACAAGATTAGTTCAAAAATTAAGAGCAGAAGGAAAATATGTTGTAAAAGATATTACAGGAAAAGGCCTTAATGCACAATTTAAGTATGCAAATAAAATTGGTGCTAAATACGTAATTACTTTAGGTGATGATGAGATTAAAAATAAAGTGGCTAAATTAAAGAATATGGAGACAGGGGAAGAAGAAGAATATAATATTGAATAAATAGGAGTCGATATTAGTATGGAAAATAAATATAATTTAACTTTAGAACAGAATATATTTTTAGCCAAAAGAAATCTAGTTGATAATATATATTCTAATGCAAGGATGGAAGGATTGAACATAACTTTCCCTGAAACGAAAACAATATTAGAAGGTATTAACGTTCCAAATTTAAATATAGATGAAATTCAGTGTATATTAAATTTAAGAGATGCTTGGAAATATGTTATAAATAATATAGATGAAACTTTTAACCTTGATTTCATTTGTAAAATAAATGAATTTATAGCAAGAAATGAAAGTCTGTCTTGGGGAGTTTTGAAACAAGGTAAAGTTCAAATAACAGGAACAGATTATATTCCTGACGTACCGAACGAGAAAGATGTAAAACAACAAATAAATAATATATTACAAATAGAAAATGCCACTGAAAGAGCTATTGAGTATATGTTATACGGAATGAGGAGTCAACTATTTTGGGACGGAAATAAAAGAACGAGTACAATTTGCGCTAATAAAATAATGATTGAAAATGGATGTGGAATTATTAAAGTTCCAGATAATAAATTAAAAGATTTTACAAGTCTGTTGTCTGAGTTTTATAGTACAAATGACAAAGAGAGAATTAAACAGTTTATTTTTGATAATTGTATAGATGGGATTGTATTTGAATAATAGTATGAGTTTTAAAAAAATTTTGTAATAACTTTGGTGTAGATAAATATATAATGAGATATTACAAATTTTCTTAAAACCCATATTTTTTTGTCGTTTTTTTGAATTTTAAGGAACGCACCTAAAGCTCAAAGCATAGAATATATTATAAAAAATAAAGGAGGATAATTTCATGAACAGAAATTGTAGAAGAAGATATTATAATTATTCTATGATGCAAATGCCAGAAGAAGATATGGAAAATTCTTGTGACTGCGTAGATAATGATATGTATATGGATACAGACGAATGTGAATGTGGATTTGAAGATGAAGATAATGGGCTTCCTTCATCACCTCAATTAGCACAAAGTTATGTACCTTTTCAAGTTATGAATAGAACTTTTAGACCTTATGTAGGGTTAAGAGAAGGAACTATTTTTCCAGAATTAGTTTCACCTTATGAGCCATGCCAATCAGTAGACGAAAACGCTTATATTATGGCTAATAATGAAATAAAAGGAGGCTGTAATGATGAACGAATGTAAAGAATGCGATTGCCAAAACAACAGAGAAACTAGAGAAAGTTTAACTAAAAAAATAATGGAATATAAATTTGCCATTATAGATATAAGTTTATATTTAAATGCTCATCCAAATGATAATAGAGCATTGTGTTTACACAATGAATATACAAGAAAATTTAAAGAATTAACAGATAGATATCAAAAGGTTTATGGACCATTAACTATAGAATATCCATGTAATAAGTGGAGATGGTTAGAAATGCCATGGCCTTGGGAAAAGGGGGCATATTAGTATGTGGAATTATTATAAACAATTAGAATATCCAGTTAGAATAAAAACACCTAATCCTCGTCTTGCAAAATTTATAATTTCTCAATATGGAGGACCAGATGGTGAGCTGGCTGCTTCTTTAAGATATTTATCTCAAAGATTTGGTATGCCAGACCAAAAATCAAAAGCAATTTTAAATGATATAGGAACGGAAGAATAGGCTCCAAAATGTTATCATTTAAGCCGTTTATTGTTGTCAAATATCAACTATTGACAACAAAATGGTGCTAATTCGTATGCTCCATTTTGTTATCAAACATTTAAAAGCCTATTTAAACTATTTAAAAAAATTGAAACGATAAAAAAATTACCAATAAAATAAAAAAAGCCTTAAAATCGATTTTAGAGCTTGATAAGAGATTATATAAATTTTTTATATAATCTTTTTTTGATACTAATATAACAGAGTAAAAAATATTTTAAATTATAATTATGTTAAGTATTAAACAGACATTATTAACACAGTAGTGTCTTTTTTTATAAGAAATTTAATGAAGTAGAAATAGGAGGAATGTAATATGTTTTGGTTTGGAATTTTAGTTGGAGGAATGATAGGTGGAGTGTTTGCTACATTTTTATATTGTTTGTTAACGATTGGGAAGGAGGCTGATAGTTATGAGCATTCTGATGAGCATATTATCAAGTGACGGTTACATAGTTTTAAATAAATGTGTTATGAAAGCATTAGGATTACATGAAGCAATACTACTAGGAGAATTATCTAGTGAATATGTATATTGGTATAAGGAGAATAAATTACAAGATGGATATTTTTATTCAACTAGAGAAAATATAGAAGAGGAAACTACATTGTCTTCTCATCAGCAAAGGAAGGCTTTGAAAGCCCTTATAAGTTTAGGATTTATTGAAATTATTGAGAAAGATATGCCAAAAAAAGTTTATTATAAAATAAATGAAGAAAGAATATATAAATTTTTGATAGAAGAGGATTTAGAAGTTACAGATGTTAAAAATTTTAACTACAAGACATTAAAAAATTTAACATCAAGTAGTGAAAAAATTGAACGACAAGATGTTAAAAAATTTAACATAAATAATAATAATATAAATAATAATAAAAACAATAATAATAAAATCTTATCTAATCTTATAGGAAATAATAATAAAGATGTTTTAGGCGAAATTGATAAGATGGATTATGAAACAATTTTTAAGAAAAATATTGAATATGATATTTTAATACAAGATTATAAGACAAAAGATTTATTACAGAATATAACAGATATAGCAGTTGAAACATTAAATACAAGTAAAAAAGAGGTTTATATAAATAGTGAAGCTAAACCTATAAACGTAGTTAGAAGTCAGTTACTAAAATTGAATTCTGGTCACATTCAATATGTGATGAACTGCTTACAACAGAATAAAAAAGATGTGAAAAATATAAAATCATATATATTAACAACTTTATATAATGCAGTAAACACAAAAAATATTGATGTAACACTGCAGGTTGCGAAAATTTTGCGAGAATAATAAATAATCAATGTTTTATTGTATATGGAACGAATTATATTTAAGAGAAGGTAGTGGAGGTTATATATGTATAATTATAAGATTATTCACATAGTTGAAGAACATTTATATAGTTATTGTCTTGTAGATATGGAAATACGAGATATTAAGCAAAAATATAGTGTTTCAGACAAAGATATAAATTCTTGGATTAAGAGTAAAGGTAAAGTGAATAGAAGTGTAGAAATTATAGCTTTAAAAAACATTGAAATGGAAGAAAAGATAAAGAATAAGATACATTGGAAAGTTTTAATCGATAAAATTTTGAAATATTATGAAGAAAATGAACAGGAGAAATACTGGTATATTAAATATAAATATTTTGAAAAATGCTCAACAGCAAAAATAGAAATGAAAATGGCAATATGTAGAGCTACACAAGCTAGATTAAAATCAGAAATAGTTTATTATATAGCTCTTTATGCAGTAAAAGAGAACTTATTAAAAATGGATAGTGTTTAAACAAATAGTTTAAACAATTTGTTAGAGCAAAAAATGAAAAATAAGTGATATAATATGTATAGTGGAAGTTTAGGAAATTACTTTCGTTAATTTTTTATTTTAAAATATTAAGTTGGTTAGACTTTTATATATAGTATCTATTATAATATATATAGACGCAGTTATTTAAGCTATCCAATGAAGGAAGGAGTAATATGGGTAGAAAAGAAAATTTAATTAAGGCAAAAGAGATATATAAAGATATAATGCAACAAATTAGTAGTGATAAAAATAAATGGAAAGAATTTTTAGATTTTTCATCAAAATTTTATAAATATTCTTTTACAGAAAATCTACTTATGTTTGCTCAAAATCCAAAAGTAACAATGTGTGCAACATTAGAAGAATGGAACTCTATTGGCAGATGGGTAAAACCTAATTCAACAAGTATAAAAATACTAAAAGATACAGAAAATGAAATAGCGCTAGATTATGTATTTGATGTAAGTGATACTTATGCAAGAAGAGATATACCTAATGCCTATACAGACGAAAAATTACAAATATTCAAATGGAAGGCAACAGAACAACAAGTAATAGATATTTTAAATTTTCATTTTAAGAATGAAAATTTAGATAATCTTGAAACAATAGTTGCAGATTATATGACGACAGCAATAGATGATAGTGGAATATTGTTAAATTTAACAGATGAAGAGGAATTAATAGTGTTAAAGTCAGAGTTTTTAGAACTTATGATAAAAAATACTACATATCAGGTTGCTACAAGATGTGGTATTAAAATAGAAAATACAGAAAGAATTTTTTCAGAATATGAAACTTTTGCAAATTCAGTAGCAATAAATATTATAGGAAATTGCATAAATTATTGTTCGTCAGAATTATTAAAAATAATAGAATTTAAAATGAAAGAAATAAAAAGGGAGGAATTGAAATATGGCGATACTAGGAAAATATGGAATAATAGTGAAGAAAAATATGAAAGAACTTTACCCAATGAGGTACAGCGAATTAACGATAAAGGGAACTCTAATGGAGAAACTATTAGAGAGAGAACAGGAGTTATTGAAACAGAGAGAAATAATAGAGAAACAACTCAAAGAGAAGAATCCAGCACCAAAGACGAACGAATTTATAGTGATGGCGAGATACAATCAAATGATAGAGAGTATGGTAGAGGAATTGTTACAACCAATGTTGGAAGAAAAAATATAGAAAATGATGAAAAAGAGGTAGAGAAATCTACTTCTTTTTCTTTTACTAAAAATCAAATATCAGATGAAATTATAAACAGAGTATTAGCAGAAGGAGGAAATGTAGAAGATTCTGTTAAAAGACTTAAAGATATTTTAAACAATAATAATTTAAGCAAAAAAGAACAAATAGTAGCTGTTAAGAATGAGTACGGTGATGCAGGAAGTTATAGAAAAGAATATAGTTGGGAATCAAGAGCAAAAGGATTAAAAATAACAGATAACACTACAAATACAGAATTAACATTAAGTTGGGCTGAAGTAGTAAATAGAATGAAAAATATATTTCATATAGAAAATAAGCAATTAGGATTTGAAACCCTTTTTGAATTATCATATCAACAAAATGATATTGTAGAAAAAGAAGATAATTCAAAATATGATTTTATAAATGACTTACTAGGTAAAAATATTAAATTAAGTGATAGAGAATACAAAGTAAGTAAGTTAAAGTTGGATACAAATGAAATAGAATTATATGATCAAACTATAAAAGGTTGGTATCCTATATTTCGTCTAATGAACTTAGATGAATTTATTTTAGAATATACAAAATCAAATACTATAATACAAAATGATGGTATACAAGAAGGAAAAGTAGAAAAGATAAATTATGTTATACCTTACGAAAAACAAACAGAAACAAGGAATGCAAGGCAGAGAGTAAATGATAATATTAAAGCTATAAAATTATTAAAAGAAATAGAAAGTCAAGATAGATTTGCAACGAAGGAAGAACAAGAAGTGTTAGCTTTATATAGTGGCTGGGGCGGGCTATCAAAAGTATTTGATACAAGAACTACAGAGTGGCAAACACAACAAGTCGAGTTAAAAGAAAATTTAACAGAAGAGGAATTGGCTGAAGCAAAATCTAGTTCTTTAAATGCTTTTTATACAAGCTCAGAAATTATTGATAGTATGTATTTAGGACTTGATCGTTTAGGTTTCAAAGGTGGAAATATATTAGAACCTTCTGCACGGAATAGGAAATTTTATAGGGAGATTTCAAAATAACACGGAGATTAAAAGTAAATTTACAGCGATAGAAATAGAAACAATAACAGGAAGAATTTTAAAGCAATTATATCAAAAAGAGAATATACAAATAAAACCTTTTGAAAAAGCTGAATTAGAAAACAATTTTTATGATGTGGCAATTTCAAATGTCCCTTTTGGCAATTATAGTGTTTTTGACAAAGAGTATAATAAAGAAAATTTTAAAATACACGATTATTTTTTTGCAAAATCATTAGATAAAGTAAAAGTCGGTGGAGTTATAGCATTTATAACTACAAAGAATACTATGGACAAGATGACACAACAGATAAGAGAATATTTAGCAAAACGAGCAGATTTATTGGGGGCAATAAGATTACCTAAAGATGTTTTCACTAATACAGAAGTTACAACAGATATAATTTTTTTACAAAAAAGAGAAGAGATGAGAGAAGAAATGCCAAGTTGGGTAAATTCGGAGGAATATTTTACAAATGTGTATATAAATCAATATTTTCTAGATCATCCAGAAATGGTAATGGGAGAAATAAAAGAGACAACAAATCAATTTGGTGCAGAATTAGAGGTGGTTCTAAAAGATGGAAATTTAAAAGAAATGTTAACAAAAGCAATAAATAGACTTCCACAGAATGTATTTCCAAAATATCAAGTTCAACAAGAGAATAAGGAAGAACAAGTAAATTACATTCCAACAGAGGAAGGGGTAAAGAATTATACATATACTTTAATAGATAATAAAATTTATTATAGAGAAAACTCTGTTATGAGAGAAATTAATAGCACAGGAATACTTGCAGAAAGAATAAAAGGTCTAATTGAAATTAGAGATACATTAAGGGAATTAATAGAAATACAAAGTGAAAATGTAACAGATGCTGAAGTACAGCCATATATAGAAAATCTCAATAAAAAATATGATAATTTTATAAAAAGATATGGATATATAAATAGTAGTGCAAATAAAAATGCTTTTAGAGAAGATACTGAATATCCATTACTTACAGCATTAGAGGAATACAACGAAGAAACAAAAGAATATAGTAAAAGAGATATTTTTTATAAAAGAACAATACAACCATATAAAGAAATTACACATACAGATACAGCAGAGGAAGCACTTGTTGCATCTCTTAATCAACTAGGTAAAGTAAATATAGAATATATAAGCAAGTTATGTGATAAGGATGTTGAGACTGTATTAAAAGATTTAAAAGGTAAAATATATAGAAATCCCTTAATTGTAAAAGACTTAATACAAGATGATATTACAAAAGGTTGGGAAACCGCAGAAGAGTATTTAAGCGGTTATGTAGTAGACAAGTTGGCAGTAGCTGAAGCATTTGCAAAAGAAGATGATAGTTATTTAGAAAATGTAAGAGCATTAAAAGAAATACAACCATTGAAATTAGAGGCAAGTGATATAGAAGTGAATTTAGGTGCAACTTGGATACCAGAAGAATATATTACGCAGTTTGCAAAAGAAACTTTAAAAGTAAGTGATAGTTATTATTCCAGATATAATATGGAAATTAAATATAATAAAAATTTATCAAAATGGATAGTTGAAAATAAATCTTGGAACTCAAATATTGAAAATACACAGATATATGGAACAAAAAGAAGAGACGGTATAGATTTATTAGAAGATACACTTAATTTAAAACATACTACAATATATGATCCAGATCCGAAAGATCTAGAAGGTAAAAAAAGAATAGTTAATAGACAAGAAACAATATTAGCAAGAGAGAAACAAGAGGCATTAAAAGAAAGATTTAAAAATTGGATTTTTGAGGATAGTGATAGACGAGAAGTAATTGTAAATTTATATAATAAGCAATTTAACAGAATTAAATTAAGGGAGTTTGACGGTAGCAATTTAGCTTTACCTAATATGTCGAATGATATAGTTTTAAGACCACATCAAAAAAATGCTATAGCAAGAGTATTATTTAGTAAAGATAACACTTTACTTGCTCATTGCGTTGGAGCTGGTAAAACCTTTGAAATAGTTGCAAGTTGTATGGAACTTCGTAGATTAGGAATAGCGAAGAAACCTCTAATAGCTGTTCCAAATCATTTAGTAGAAGATTGGGGCAAGGAATTTTATAAATTGTATCCTAATGCTAAAATTTTAGTTGCTAATAAGAGAGATTTTCAAAAGGATAGAAGGCGACAATTAATATCTAAAATTGCTACAGGTGACTACGACGCAATAATTATGGCACATAGTACATTTGAAAAAATACCAGTTAGTAGAGAAACACAAGAGAAGTTTATTAGAAATGAAGTATCTCAAATTGAAAGAGCATTGGTAGAGGCAAAAGGTAATGGACAACAAAATAGAACAGTATCACAATTAGAAACAGCAAAGAAAAATGCAGAGAAAAAATTAGAAGAACTTTTAAATAGTAAAGTAAAAGATGATGTTATAAATTTTGAAAATTTAGGTGTAGATTATTTGTTTGTAGATGAAGCACATAACTATAAAAATTTGTATGTATATACAAAAATGAATGAAATAGCAGGAGTACAACATACTAGGAGTCAAAAAGCAAGTGATATGTATATGAAAACACAATACTTAATTAATAAGAATGGTGGTAAGGGTATATGCTTTGCTACAGGAACACCAATATCAAATTCAATGGCAGAAATTTACACAATGCAAAGGTATTTACAGCCCCAAACTTTGGAAAATATGGGACTATTAAATTTTGATGATTGGGCAAGTACGTTTGGCGAGGTAGTATCTAGTTTTGAACTAGCTCCAGATGGTAGTGGCTATCGAGTGCAAGAAAGATTCAGTAAATTTAACAATATACCAGAACTTATGAATATGTTTCGTGAAGTTGCTGATATACAAACGCCAGCTATGTTAAAATTACCAGTACCAGAATTAAAAAATAATGAATATTCAATTATTAGTAGTGAACCAACAAAAGATATAAGGGAATTCATACAATCATTAGCGGAAAGATCTAAAAGAATAAAAGAGGGTGGTGTAAATCCTAAAATAGATAATATGTTAAAGATTACTAATGAGGGAAAAAAAGCGGCACTTGATATGAGATTAATTGATGAATTATATGATGATTACGCAACAAGTAAAGTAAATAAAGTAGTTGATAATGTATTTAGAATATATAATGAAAGTGCGGATTTTAAAGGAACGCAATTATTATTTTCAGATATGTCGACACCAACAAAAATTAGTGGTAAATATGATGTATATAATGATATAAAAAATAAACTCATAGAAAAAGGTGTCCCAGCTAATGAAATAGAGTTTATTCATAATGCTGATACTGATTCTAAAAAAGCTAATTTATTTAAAAAAGTAAGAACTGGAGATGTAAGAATTCTATTAGGAAGTACATCAAAAATGGGAGCTGGAACAAATGTGCAGGACAGACTTGTTGCACTACATCATATTGATGTGCCGTGGCGACCATCAGATGTAGAACAAAGAGAGGGTAGGATTTTAAGACAGGGAAATATGAATAAAGTTGTTGATATAGCAAGATATGTAACAAAGGAAAGTTTTGATGCTTACTCTTGGCAACTAATTGAAACAAAGCAAAAATTTATATCACAGATTTATAGAGGTGATACATCTATACGAAATATGGAGGATTTAGATAACTCAGTAATGTCTTATGCACAAATAAAAGCTATAGCTTCTGGAAATCCAATGATATTAGAAAAATTTAAAATTGATAATGAAGTACAAAAATTACAAGATAAAGAAAGAACATATAAAGCAACAATATTTAGATTAGAGGACTCATTAAAAAAGACTATACCAGAACTTATATCAGCTAGTAAAAGAAAAGTAGAAAAATTAAAAAGTACATTATCACAAAGACTAGAAAAACAAGATGAGGAAAAATGTGATATAGAAATAAATAATAAAGTGTATCATACATATAAAGACGCAGGAGCAGAAATATTAGAATTTTCAGATCAATATATGGAACTTAATAAAGAATATCCATTAGGAAAATATAGAGGTTATGAACTTACAATGATTAATCTAGGAACAGATAATTTATTTCAAAATAGTAGTGAAGCGAGAAAAATAATTAAGATAAAAAGTGATTATGAAATAAGTTTTGATATGTTAAAAGTACCAACTTTAAATATTAAAAAAATAGACGAAAAGCTAGATGAATTAGAAGAACTTATAGAAAATGAGAAGTTAAATATACAAGACTTATATAGACAGCAGGAAGAATGTAAAAAACAACTAGAGAAACCTTTTGAATATGAGGAGAAATTAAAAGAATTATTGAAACGAAAAAATGAAATAGATACGGAATTGAAATTAGAAGAGGATAAGCCAGTAGAAGTAATATCAGAGGAATATACAAAAGAAAATGAAGATGATGAGAGTGAAGAAATTTTAGAAGATGAGGAGGGAATAGAATATGGCATATAATGAATTTGAAACTAGAGCATTAGGTAAAATAAAAATTTTAGCACATATAGATAATAGAGCATTATTAGAAAAGATGTATGATACACCGGAAAAATATATTATTGCAACAGATTTTAATATAGAAGAAAAGTCTTGGGCATTTGGTAGTTATTATAACAATTTTCAAAATGCGTTAGAAGAATTTACAGAAAGAGTTTTAGGTGCAAGGAATTTACAATCAACTAGAGAAAAAATAACATTACAGCACCGACAAGAAGAAATAGATAATATTATAGAAGAATGCTTTGAAGATGAAATAGAGTATTAAGGAGGAGAAATGTTTAATGACTTACAATAAGCTTTTTGAAAAAATATATAATGAGTTAAATATAGCATTGCAAAATAGTAAGAAAGAACATAATTATTTTATAAACACATATGTAATACCTAGTGAAGTTGAAACACAACAAAATAAAAATCAAGATAGACCCTTCACTAGAAATATTATTAAACAACTAGATAAAATATTAGAAAAATTTAATAATGAAATAGGATATTATAGAGAAGGGGATATTTATTATATTACAAATGACTTGGAATATGTAAAAAAAGCAAATCAAAAACCACGATTAAAGATACAATTTATTAGTCAAAAACCGTCATTAGAAGAAAGAAATTTAGAACTATATTATTATGATTTAAGAAATTCAGATATTGATAATGGCTATACAATAGAAACAAATGTATTAGTAAATAATATAGGTTGTTTAGTCACTAACCAAGATATTCTAAAAGGAAAAGAATATATAACAGATGAAGAATTAGAAAATTTAGATTATGAAGAGGTAGATTATCTTTATAATGAAATTGAAAATGAGATAGAAATATAGAAAAAATTTTAATAATATGTTATAATCTTTAATAGAAATAGTAATTTGT
>CALXUC010000007.1 GCA_944391575.1 uncultured Clostridia bacterium
TACATGTTTATTTTATCATATTTCACATGTTTTGACATCTTTTTTACTCGAAAAATTTTTTAATCTTCAGTGCTGACTTTTAGTAAATATTAGAGGTAATAAGCCAATATTATTAGACAAAATGATATATACAGAGCATAAACTTGCTTCAAAACTAGAGGAAAATTCTGTTACTGAATATAATCCAATTTGGAATAAGAATAATTTAAAAAATTCAAAGATTATTTCTAAAAATGAAATAAAGAAAGAAGAAAAAAATAAAGAAAATCAAGAAATTACATTTGAAAATTTTTGAAAAATGTGGTAATATTGTATAGATAAATAGTAGGTCCTTCAACGAGAATTTTAAATTACTATTACAGGTATAGTAGTAATAGATAATATAATAAGAATTTTGTCAATTTTATTTGTTGGGTTGGAGAATGGAGATTATTGTTAAAAGCCAAGTTAAGAAGAACTCATAAAATTAAAATAAATAGAATGGCTAAAGAAATATTACAGATGAGAACTTAAGAATTAGCTCCAATAGAGCAAGTTTAGAAATTATTAGGAAATAAAAAAAGAGGTGAATTTTAATACATTCATCTCTTTAAAAATTTATGAGTTCATTTCAAAGTCACTAATAGAATAACCTAATTCATTTAATTTAGAATATAATTTACTAATAGGCATTCCCAAAATATTATAGTAATCTCCTACAATTTTATCAACAAAAATGGATGTTTTACCAGCAATAGAATAACCAGCTCTATTTAATAAGTATTTTTCATTTTCTACATACCAAGTAATATCCTCGTCAGAAACATTTTTGAAATAAACTTCAGTAATGTCCGTAAAAGAAATTTCTTTATTTTGGTATAAATCTTTAATTGTTACACCAGTTACTGCATAATTGACTTTTCCACTCATTTTTTTTATATTTTCAAAGCCTTCTTCTTTACTTTTGGGTTTTTCAAATTTTTTATTGTCCATATATATGATTGAATCAGCAGATATTATCAGTGCTTTCTCTGTTATTTGAGAAGCTACTGAATTCGCCTTATCTTTTGATAAGTCAATTACGTATTGTTTTGGATCAATGCTATTGCTGTTTTCTACTATGTTGCTTGTTATTACTTCATATTTCCAACCAATCATATCAAAAATATCCTTTCTAGTTTTAGAATTTGATGCTAAAATTAATTTCATTTTACTCACTCCAATCAACAAATTTCTATAATTATATCATTTTTTATGAAATAGTCAAGTTAAACAAATTAATTTACATAATACTTGAAAGTTCCAGAAAAATATGATGCAATAATGCCATTAGTAAAATTATCATATATGAAAGTTTTGCTAATTAAAACTTTTAAAAGGAGGAAAACATAAAAGATTATAAAAGTTGCTAAAATCATGGAAGGAGAATTTTTTATGCAACAAGGTATAATCGTAACTTTGTCAGGAATTTCTGGAATTGGAAAATCTCATCTAAAAACTTACATTTTAGCGAACAAGCCTGATTTTCAGTCTTTAATATCAGTGACAACACGGAAACCTCGAGAAAAAGAGAGGCATGGAATTGACAAGTTTTTTTATTCGTTAGGAAAATTCGAAAAGGAAAAGAATCAAGGAAAGTTTCGCACAGTCAACGAAGTATTTGGAAATTGGTACGCATATAAAAAATCACAAATTGATTTATGCGATAGCGGAATAAATTTAATTACAGAATTGTACTATAAAAATGTATATGAATTCAAAATTGAATTTTCTAATGTTTTAAGTGTATACGTTCTTCCTATTGACATTGAAAGAACTAAGGAAGAATTGAGGGCACGAAAACTAGAGGCGAGTGACTTAAGTAAAAGATTGAAAAATATCGATGATGAGTTAGCATTTGTTTATAGCAATAGAGAATTATTTGATATTGTTATAACTAATGATTATACTGAAGAGACATGTCTTTTATTACAACAGTTAATTGAACAGAAAATAAGGAGTACTTATAATGTTTAAGGACAAGATCTATGGTATGCTAACATCAGAAACCAAACGAGTTATTCAGGAATTCAGAGAAGAACCTTTGCGGAAAGTAGTATATACTTCTTTTGATGGAGATGATATGCATCATATGTTGGCAATTTGCGATTTAGTGTTAAAACATAATATGATTGCATTGAATCCAGAGATGGCTTTAGGTTATTATATTTCTACTGAAACTTTAGGAGGCAAGAAGATTAATGTAATGACTGACTGCTTGACTCTTACCATTTTTTCTGATATATTATGGGTATATGGAAAAACAGATACGCTTTTGTCGGAAGGAATAATGGCAGAAATTTTCTTATGGAGTCAAATTAAAAACAAAAAAGCCACATTTATTCCAAATGTTTATGGATCACAAATGGTCGAAATGAATTATTTGGAAGTAAAAGATGGCTAAACAAGATGACTGATGAAAAATTCAGAAGTGATATTTTTAATAGTCTATTGACTCCATACAAAATGGAAACGCATCAAACTGTTTATATCGGAGCGAATTTTGTGAATTATAAACATATTGATTGGGCAAGAGTACAAGCATATAGAGAAAGGTTGTGTCCGATTTCTCCTCAGAACATTTTGAGTTGTTTTTTGTATCATAGTTTTGATGATAATGGAACTAGATACTTAAAAGATAGACTTACATTACTTGTTAAATCTGATATGTATTGGTTGTGTGTTGATTCAACTAATCTAGAAGCTGAATTAAATAGACTCGACCAAAATACTTTGGCAGAGCTGTATATGTTAAATACAGTTTATACAGATAAAGCAGTAAAAATTGTTGATTGGGGGGATATTAAAGTTCCTAAATATGATAAGTCCAAAATGTGGGCTTTGACTAGCAAGGAACAAGAAGAAATACTCGGAAACAATTGGCCTATAGAATTTAGAAAGTAGGGGTACAAGCAATGGAAAAATACTATGAACAATTGAATGAAAAATGTAAAGAGATTGCCAAGGAGGTTATTAAAGACAATAGCATATTAAGTGATAATATGTTGAAAAGGGAGGAAAAAGAATTCTTACTTTCAGATTGGAATGCCTTTTTTATTGGATTAATTTCTGATCAATCTGTGAAAGCAGAAGTGGCATGGCGATTACCTTATTATTTTTCAAAAAGATTAGGACATTTTGACTTTTGCAGAATTGCAAAAGAGGAAACAGTTGAATCTTTAGAAGCTATCATAAAAGAAAAACCTGCGTTACATCGTTATCCAAGAAAAATGGCTGAATACATTTTCTTTGCAGTTAATAAAATTGTTAAAGAATATAATTCAGATATTGAAAATGCTTGGAAAAATGATTTGAATGCAGAACAAGTGGTGGCAAAATTTGAAGAATTTAAAGGAATCAGCCGTAAAAAGGCCGCACTTGGAACTTTGTTGCTTATTCGTGACTTTGGTGTAACTCTTGAAAATTTGTATTGCATTGATATTGCATATGACGTGCATATTAGGAGGATCTTTTTGAGAATGGGACTTACTGATAAAGATAATATCAAAGATGTTACAGCAAGTGCAAGAAAAATCTGCAATGAATTTCCCGGTTCATTAACTCTTCCGTTTTGGGTAGCAGGTAGAGAATATTGCAGACCGTCAAACCCTAAATGTGATGAATGCTATTTAAATCAATTTTGCATGAAAAAAATAGAACTCGGTAAAGATTTATAATGTTTTATGGAGAGACTAGATATAATTATATTTAGTCTCTCCCTTCATTAGAAAAATAATAAAAGTGAGAAATTACAATTATACATTAAAATGTTATTGTAAAAAACATAGTATTAATTAAAAATTTTTAACATTTACCTTTTAGGTAGATGTTTTTTATTGTGGGTGAAATATTGAGAGGATTAGATATAAAAGAAATATTAAGAAGTAAAGAAGAAAAAAGAATACTAACAGGTAATATATCAGGAATTGAAGATGAATATTATAAATTACAAAATAAATATATATCTTGTGCTATTGTATGGTATGGAAATATTAAAGTCTTAATACCTATTTCACATTTAGTTAATAAAAGTCAAAGTAAATCTCTTATTCGTGGAATGCTTGGCGCAGAAATTGACTTTATTGTTTTAGAATTTGATGAAATTGCTAACATTGCAATAGGCAGCAGACTAAAAGCTATGAATTTAAGAGCGGACTTAGAAATACCAAAATTAAAAGTAAACGATGTTATAAGAGTTAGAATTATTGGAATTGGTGTAAAACATATAATTGTTGATATGTATGGTAAGGAAGTTATTATAAAAGCTGATAACTTAAAACACACATATATTGTAAATTGTAAAGACATTTATAATGTTCGGCGATTATTTACAAGTAAGAGTTAAGAATATTGATACTATAAATAATATATATGAGTTATCAGCTAAAGATTTTGAAGAGAATCCATTTAAAAATATAAGGAAATATATATCTATAAATGGAGAATATACAGGAACTGTAATAGCATTTCCAAAGCAAAAAAGTGGAATATTGGTGCAGCTAGATAATACTAATGTAACTTGTATGTGTAGAGTTCCTGCAAGGTTTAATAGTTATCCACATTTTATGAACAAAGTGTTAATAAGAGTAACAGAAATTAAAGAAAACAAAAAATTTATTTATGGATATTTAGTGAGAATAATTTAGGAGGTTATATATGTTAGAAAATGAAAAAATAAAAGTAATAAATTTTTTACAAGATTTTGGGTGTGCAACATTGGAACAATTACAAATCTTATTTAATAAACCTAATGATAATTTTAAGGATATATTAAATGGAAATATAATAAGTAAAAAAAGAAATATTTTTATACATAATACTCAAGAGCTAGATATGAAAATGATATATGCACTAGATGTTTTGTGCAAGTACAAAAGCAGATTTAAGCAATTCCATAAGGGTTTTTTTCCAATTTATATCACATTTTTAACTAAAGATAATACCTTATATAACATTATTGTGACAGATAAAGAAAATGAAAAAGGATTATTAAAATTATTAAGAGTTAATTCACCAATAATATCTGAAGCAGATAAGTTTATTTTATTATTTCAAGATAGTAACTGCTTTAAAGAATTAGAGTGTAATGTGCCATATATTTATTGTGTTTATCCTGAGTTGAAGATTATAAATAAAAGAGGAATATAAAAGGACCTCTTTTATTAGTAATGATTATATTCATATTACACAATGAAAAAAGGTAATTAAGGTTATTAATAATTATTGCCATTCTATTACACTGAAACTAATATAAATTTATCTATATCTCAAAGTTTTTATTTGTTTGTTGTATAAAGCAATTTTAATAAGAAAAAGGAACGTAAAAACTAAAAATCATTGAATTTACATACGTATTTTCAATGATTTTTATTAATATAATTACAATAATAAAGCATTTTACAGCTCATTTAATTAGTTATTTACTAATATCGTTATTTATTATAGAAGATGGTAATATTGAATCTAAAGTTTCGTATTCTCCCGTTTTATTATTTTTTACTTTAATAATTCCATATTGATTTGTATTAGAAGTATTTATATTATTTAGGAGATTTTCTTCTGCAATTTCTCGTAATCCATATTCCATAAATCTAATATTGTATCTCTCATAATCTTCAGAATAATTTAAATACATTAAATAAGTTTTGTCTTTTTCAATATTAATATCTTCACTAGATTTTTCACTCACGTATAAATTCTCTTTTTCTTCTTGAGTCATTTTATCTAAATTCATTTTGGTGATTTGTTCATCATATAATGATTTTTCAAATTCACTTATTGGTAAAGTCCCTCCTAATCTTATAAAAGGAATTTCAGTTTCTTCTATGTTTCCTTTTAAAACTTGGAGAACATCAATATCTCCAATAGTTCTAGCCATTACATAATGTTTAGAAGAAGGATTGTAATTTACAACACCATCTATTGATTTAACTTTACCTATAATAATATACTCTGCTTCATTCGCTATGGTTGTATTATTAGACATATCTATAGTAAACATACCTTTTGAAAGATAATTAAAAGCAATTTTATTTTCATCAATGTTTTCTATAGGTATTATCTTAAATAAATTATTTGAATTTATATTTCCTGATTGTAAAGATTCATTTTTGCTATAATAACTTATTAAATAATAAATTCCTATTAAACTTATTATAAATATTGCTATTAAGAATATTGACAATTTTTTTTTCATATAAAACTCATCTCCCTTTTTAATACTTACTCGTTAAACCTTCACGATCCTCATTTTGCGGAGTAGACACTGTTACATTAAACACATTAGCACACATTATTGTGCCGGAAACATTATGATGCATTAAACCAAAACCGTGTCCAATTTCATGAGCAATAACAACTTGTCTTTGAGTATTATTATTAGTTCCAATTAAGAATCTATCGGAATTAATTTTTACGTCTGCATAACTCCAACCTCTTAACTCTGGCTCTACATAATAAGAAGGTACAGCCTGATTTGTCGCACCTAACCAATCTTCTCCTGCATAAGCATCATTAGGAACAGCATAGAAGTCGATTGCTGTTGAAGAATTGTCATTTGCTCTAGAAAATTGAATTGTTGGACTCCATGAATTTATGCCATTAGTTATATGAGTTAGAAAGTTAGATGCTGAAGAGTGTACATAATATTTTTGATTACCAATTCCTTTAGTCATTCTATAAGGATATGCTGGTGTTATATCCAGTCTTTTTAATCTCCAAATTTGATTTGAACTACCTGTATATGTAGATATATACACATTTCCCATTGAAGTAGAAGTGTTACCTGCACCTGATCCATTACCACTTCCATAAGCAGTTAAAACTAGATTAGGATTAGATTTTAATCTTATACTGTATTCTGTATTTGCAAGATTTTCAGAAACAAACGTAAAATATTGGCAATCATCATCACCAGTTGACCATATATCTACATTATTGCCTGATGCAATACTTCCACTAGCAGAGCCACCTGTTCTTAATACATCTAAAACTCTATTGGCACCTTTATCACTACACATTGCATATATTCTATATGCTCCTTTAGAACTATAATATACTGGCCTAAATATTTGTTCTATACTTCCATCAGGAGACCATTGGATAACATTAGCACCATTTGAATCTGTACCATTATTAACGTTTAAATATTTTCCACTTCCCTTATTTTCAATATTATATAATTGTCCATTAGTTACTAAAGCATATACTGGCTTATTTGGTATAAAAAATATTAAAAATGATAAAAATCCTAAAACTATTAATGAATATTTAATTTTTTTATTCATATTATACTCCTTTCATTACAAAAGAAAATACATTTTGTAAATTTTTTATTAAATTTTCATAGGATATTAGATATTATGGCGGTCTAATCATATCTTCTCCTCCTTTTACATATATTTAAATCAATTATTAATATTGTAAAATTTTATTAATAATTGTATTTATAACAGTTTTAACTTTGGATTTTACATCATTGGAGAATTTTAAAAATTTTTTATTTTTTAACATTACATATGGCATACATTATAGTAGTTCTATATTTATATTATGTATAAATATAGTATTTAATTTAGCTATTTTAAAATAAATACATTTTTTAGGTTTTTTATATGACTATCTGAATGATAAATAATATACTTATAGTATCTATACTATTAAAATTATAATGTTCTAAATTTTGCAAATTTTTATTAAAATTTTTTCTTAATTAAAATGAAGTATAGTCTATGATATTGAAAAATTTTATAAAAATAATATAGTTTATTTTTTTGATATATTTTACTTTTGTAGCATTATATACAGAAATACTTAAAATGTCAACAAAAAAATAAAAAAAAATAAAAAATGGCAAAAAAATATAAAATACGACAAAATTTTAATGCTAAAACGCAAAAATAAAAAGCTACTCTATATTCATAATAGAGTAGCATAAAATAAATTTCTTTTTACACATTAAGCAACTTTTTGTAATCTATAAGTACATAGAAAATCATCTCGTAAGATGTCTCTAAAATCATTTACATATTTTGTCTCTAAATTATATCCAAGAGGAATTAAATCTTTAAAAACTCTATGGATTATATAATCTAAGTTTTGGTTTTCTACTGGTCTTACAGTAAATATAATATTATAAATCTTAGTATTATCTAGAACTT
Organism: uncultured Clostridia bacterium; assembly: GCA_944391575.1. Classification (GTDB taxonomy): domain Bacteria; phylum Bacillota; class Clostridia; order TANB77; family CAG-508; genus CALXUC01. The sequence continues at coordinate 8,178 of CALXUC010000007.1, forward strand.
TTAAAATTTGATAAGAATTACTAATACTAGAAAAAGCGATAACGGGTACATTCAGAACAGCTTTTATTAAATTACTTAATATTAAATTGTCTGTTAATATAACTGTTTCAGTATCTGTAGTAATATTACTCTTGCTAATCCAATTTTTGGTGGCTGTTCCGTTTATTTTTCCTGCACTTGAAAACCATATATCGGTAGTTCCATTAAAAGGTTCATCTAAATGTATTGATAATGCTTGGATTTTGTTCTGCTCATCAAAGAGGGGTACAAAAAAACCTTTTGCATTTGCAAAGGTCCAACCCCAGTCTTCCTCTTGATAAAATCCGTGGTATTCCAGATAAATCATATGTCCTTTTTAAATTATTTTCCACTAATCTTCTCTTAATATATTTTTTAGGAATAGTTCTATACATTTGTTCTTCTATTGTACTAGATAGAAAACCTTGATTTTTTAAATATTTTTTATGTTGTGGCTCTAATTTTAACATATTTAAAAATGCTCTATAAACCTTGTCTCTTTTATCAATGTCAGCAATTTCATTTATAGGACTTATAACTATATTCGACCTATTTAGAGAAAAGCATTCTTTATCAAGCAACTCTCTATATGCCTTTTTATTATCAATATTTTTTATTCTAGCATATAATCCAATAGAAAAGCCACCTGCACCACACCTACTACAACAATATTTATTATTTTGAGAATTCAAACTTAACGTAGCAACTTTTGAATTTTTATTATATCCACAAAATGGACATATTGCTTTTACTTCTATTCCTTTCGTATCAACAATCTCTAGTGATAAATGATATGCTACATTTAATATATTAATATGTTTTGCAACTTCTTCAAAATCTAGTTTATTCATAATTTCAGTTCCCTTCATCTTTTATTATTACAATTATCCTAACTTTAAAAAGTTCAATTAAGCAATTCTGATATTATTATTTGTAAATTCATCTTCCAAACTTTTAATGAAAGAATTTGCTGTTTTTTGAATTTTATCTCCTAATTCTAATATAACTTTAATATCACCTTTAGCCCAAGAGGTGATATAATTAAAACTACACATTGAAGTATTTAAACCAAAATAATCGGCTACTATAAAAGCAACTGATTCAACAAATGTTTCAGATAAATTTCGTCCTTCTGCATAATTAAAATCATCATATAAAGCATGTGTTAATTCGTGTAATAATACAGAAGCTTTATCATCAATAGATAAAGATTTTTTTAATGCAATTTGCTTGTTTTTAGGATTCCAGTATCCTTGCGCATTACCTAAATTTTCTTCAATAATAGGATACGGTGAATAAGATTTTAAAAATTCAAAAAACTCTATCATATTGTTACTATTTAACCTTTTATCTTCTAATGGCATAGGATTACCAAAGGTTTGTGAAACATCAAAAACATAAGTTAGCCTATATGTAAGATATTCTACAATTTTTTCTTCTTGTTTTTCATTTTCACTATCTAGTAAGCTATTTTGACCATCAATTTTAGTTGTATATTTTCTTTTTATAGGATAAATAATTTGAATTCCTTTAGCACCTTTTTTTAACTTTCTTCCCATTTTTTGCCAAGTTTTAAAACCTGCCACTTTGGTAGCATCTTTCATTTGCAAAAATATTAATACAATATTATTAAAACTATAACTATGAAAGTTTTTGCTAAATTTTAAAAATTTTTCATACTCTCCAGAGGCAACTATAGTATTAACTCCCTTCTTACAGTATATGGACTTAGACATTCATTTGCTACCCATTGTAGAGAACTAGGTATGGAACCAGAAGTCTTGGCAAAATTAATGGGACATACTGAATATGAAACAACTCAAAAATATTATGTTCATATTTCCAAAAAAAGAAAAGTTGATGCTTTGATGCGTGTTCAAGAAACAGAAAGAAAAAATTTCAAGACATTACAAATAAATGATATTATTGAACTAGAAAGATATAACGAACAAAACTTTGAAGATATCAATAATTATGGTATTGAAATAGAGGCAAATTCAAAAATAAAAAACACTTTTTTGAGTGCTATAATATAATATTTTTATATTAAATATTAAAATGGGGAACGGTTCTATTAAAAATCGGATGGTGCACCATCCCAGACTCGAACTGGGGGTCTTTCGATTAAGAGTCGATTGCTTTACCAACTAAGCTAATGGTGCTTATTTTCCCCAATTACAAGAAAATTTTAAGAATACATGGGGAATAATTTTATTAATTTAAATTTCCAATAATAAAAACGCTACAGCCAAAAGGGATTTGCAAAATTCCCCAATTTAGTAGGTAAACTAATTAAGAGTGCCCTGCTCTACCAACTAAGCTAAAAGCGCATTTTTTCCAAGCTTTTATTATTATACTACTTTTTTTTTAGTTCGTCAAGTTTTGAGTTGCATTTTTTTGTGATTTGAGTTGCATTTTTTGTGATTTGCTCAACATTTTTGTAATTTTCTATATAAAAAATTACCAACTTAAATAATAATTATTAAAACAATAATGTTTATTTTATAGAAAAACAAGTAGTGCCATAAAAGTACTACTTGTTCTTTTACTTTCTTTATTTTAAGAAAGTGTTATCGTTTTATTTTAGACCAAAAAACCCGAAGTCTTTTCTTAAACCTATCAAAAGTATGAGTTTCCACAATAACTCGATATTCTCGAGTATTGCCGTTTATATTATAATCCAATTTTTCTACTTGCCAGAAAGTTTCTTTTTTTATAAATTCGCTGAACTCTTGCCAATACTTTTGAATTAAATTTGCCTCATCTTCATTGAGTTTAAGATAAGTTACGAGATTACCACTCAAATATTCTTTAGAATACAGCATATTTTTTAATGCTGAAAAAAGAATTTTTGCTTCCTCTGGAAGCGTATTGAACTTTTGGTTCATGTTTGACTCCTAAAATAAAATACAAAATAAAAGTTGCCTTTTTATTATATATCTATTTTATGTTTTTGTCAAATTTTAGAAATCAAATAAATCTCCTAAAAATGATTCTTTTCTTTTTTTATGTTTATAATAATCTTTGTCATAATCATAATGTGATTTATAATGATCATCGTCATCATGGTCATAGTGAGAAGAATGTTTATTATATTCATGTTCGCGACTGCTAACGTATTTTTCTTCACCTTGTATTAATTTTTCTAGTTCTCCTCTATCAAGCCATATGCCACGACATTCTGGGCAGTAATCGATTTCTACTCCCTTTTTTTCAGACATTAATAATGTAACATCTTTACATACAGGACATTTCATATCCACATACCTCCGATTTAAAATTTGAAATTATTATACCATATGATTAATAGAATGACAATATTAATTTAAGCAAAAAACTCTAATTATATAATAATTCAGCAGATATTTATTTAAAGCTTGATATATAGCTATTTGCAAGTCAAGACCCGGATTGTGCCGCCCCAGCTATGTTTTGACTAAAAATAGCTATATATCAAGCTTTTATCAAGTATGGCATAAGTTGTTACCCAATTATGATATTTTTCCATAATTAGAGTTTTTATTTTAATTAACTTTTATTATTTCTATTACGCCTTCACCTTTCCTATAACTTATATTTAATGTTGTTCCTGCTGTTGCATAAGGTAATTTATCTTCATTTAATTTTATTGATGCTTTATATCTATTTCCGTTTGTGTCTGTTATATAGTATTTAGTTTCCCCATCTATTACACCTGAGGTTATTGTTTGTATTACTATATCTTCTATTACTAAGTCTTCTTGAGATATATTTATTTCTGCATCTCCTAAGTAGTTTCTTGCTGCTTGTTCTATTCCTTCTGATGCATCTGTTACAACTACTTTTTGATAATCTTGTACATCAATAAATCCATACATTTTAACAAGTCCTGCATTATCTTTTAAAGATACTAAATATGTTGGTTTACCATTTAAGTTTATTAATAATGGGAATGTTGATGTATATTTCATTTGTTGCACTTGACCTTCTGCACTTGCCATAGCTGAATACTCTTCTGCTCCTGGTACTTGATAGAATGTTGTTTCTTTTGTTCTTAAGTTTGTTAATATAAATCCTATATTTGATTCGTCTGATATTACAGATGTTATTCCTGTATATAAGTAAATATCATCTCCTAATTTTATGTAATTATATCCTTGAGTTGTTGCTACAACTTCTTTTTGACCAAATATTGAATTTAAAAATCCATTTTTATATTTTCCCCAGTCATTAGTTTGTGATATTATAAGTGATGCTGGATATACGTGATCTACCCAGGCTGGTACTTCGCCTACATCATATTTTTGTGAGTTTCCTGTTATAGGGTCAAATATTATTACTCCATTTACTTCTGGTCTTAAACCTATTCCCACATATTTTATTGTAGATACTATCCAATATGGATTTCCTGAATTATCTATTTCAAAATTCATTTCTCCAAATATTTCTGTTGGATAATCAAATCTTAATTTTCTTTCTAATTTTTCAAATAATATTGCAGATGGCATATATTTCATACCTTGTTCTAATCTTACTAATTCTGATTTACCTGTAACTGAATTTACTATTATATAGCCTTCTGTTCCATTTTTTCTATTTGTTATGTATCTTATTATATCAGCATATTCTAAAGGTGTAACTCTTACAATTTCTTCATTATAATTTATTTGTGTATATTGGTTAGAAACTACGAATTGTGATACTAAGTCTGACATTTGACCCATTACTCTATCACCTAATTTTTCACTTGAGTCTCTATCTAAGAGCGGAACTTGATTAAAATCCACTTCTTTTACATCTTGAGTAAAGTTTCCATCTTCATTTATTGCAATTCTTTCGTAATATGCTTTTGAATTGAATATTGGCGAATTTATAATATTAATTAAAATTAATCCTACAAATAATACTCCTATTGCAATTAATATTATTTTCACTGGTTTATTTACAACTGGTTCTTTTGTATAAAGTGTTACTCCATTAAATCCTAGCTTATCTACCATTGATATTCCTAGTAATATAACTACTAACATAAATAAAAATGACCAAAACAATGGTGATGATATGTTTAACGGTGGTAACATAAAAAAGTATAATAGAAATGCAACGATTACCATTATTACTATCTTAATAATTTTTTTCTTCATAAAACCCTCCAAAAATTTAAAAATTACTTTAATATTATACTATAAAGTCGTATCTTTTGCAAGTTAACAAAACGCTTATTTTATATATTTACTAAATTATATTTTATATTTTCACCATCTAATATTTCCATTTCTCTATTTGAACAAGTAAATATTATTATTTGATTATTTATGTAATTTTCGTTTAAAAATTTTAATATGTCTTTTAATCTATCCTTATCGTAATATACAAATGGTTCGTCTAGTATTATAGGTACATTTTCTTTTACAATTTCTTTTAATGATGATAATCTTAATGATAAATACATTTGGTCTATTGTTCCTATACTTAATTTGTCGGCCTTTACATAGTCTCCACTTTCTAGTTCTACCATTAATCCTTCTGTATCATTAAATTTTACATTATTATAACTTGATATTTCTTTTACCATTTTTGAAAGATTATTAACAAATTCTGGTGTTATATTTTCTTTCATTTTTTCATAAGCTTCTTCTAATACTATTCTAGCTAAGTTTATACTATTATTTAATGTTTCTATTTCTTCTTCTTGCTCTTTTAAATTTTCTAGTTTTTCTTCTATTTCAGGTAATTCTTCTACTTTTTCTAACATATTTTTATTTGTTATATCTAATGTATTTATTTTTATTTTTAAATTACTTATTTTACTATTTATATTTATTATTTCGCTTTTTATTTTTTCAGAATTATAATTTAATAATTTTTCTATTAAATTTATATTATTATATTTATATTTTAAATTATTATTTTTTTCGTTTATATAATCATTTTTTATTTTTTCTTGTTTTTTTATTTCTTCTTCTTTTTCTTTTGCTGATTTTTCTATTATTTCCTTTTCTTTTTTTATATTTAATATTTTATTTTCTTTTTCTTTTTTTATTTTTTTATTTTTATTATTTTTATTTAATTGTAAAAATAAAAATATTAATGAAAATATTAAAATTGGAATATATATAAATATATTTTTTGTTACAAAAAAAGATATTATTGATGCTATTATTAAAATTATAAATATTATTAAATATTTATTATCTTTTTTTATTATTATATTTTTTTCTATTTCATTTTCTTTATTTATTAATTCAGATATTTTTTCATTAAATTCTTTTAATGAATTTTTCTTTATATTTATTTTTTCTTCTTCTAAATATTCTTCTTCTCGTATATTTTTTATTTCATTTAAAATAGTTAATTCATTTTCTAATGATTTTATTTCTATATTTAAATTATTTTTTTCTAATTCGTAATTTTCTACTTTTTTTATTTCTAATTTTATTTCCGCTTCTTTTTCTAAATATTTTTTTAATTCTTTTTTTACTATATTTATAGGTTTTCCAACAGTTCTTTCTGTTCCAACTTCTTCTACTTGTTTATCTTTTAATTTATCTATTGCTTTTTTATATGATGTATTGTCTTTTCCTGTTGATAATACATTTGATATTTTTTGAATTATTATATTTTGTGAATCTTTATCTAATCTCGTTTCTGTTTGCTCTGATATTGCTGTTTTCATTAAAATATCTTCTGTTATTCCTGTTTGTTCTATAAAAAATAAATTTTGTTTTGTTTTATTATCTATATTATAATTATTTGTAATTTCTTCTCCGTTTTCATTATATATTTTACATGTTTTTTTATTAAAATCTCTGTACACTTCGATTTTTTCGTTATTATCTAATGTATAATATATTTTTCCAGAATATTCGCTTTCACTCCATGGTTTATATCTTTCTAAGTCTGGTATTTCTTTTTTATTTTTGTTTTTTGATAACCCATAAAACATTGCTGGTATAAATTTTAACATTGTTGATTTTCCTGATTCGTTTTTTCCTGTTACTATGTTTATACCACTTTTTAGTTCTATATTTTTATCTTTTAAATTACCAAATCCATTTATTTTTATTGAATTTATTTCCAATTAAATGTTTCCTCCTTGCATAATTTTTTTACAATATCTCTAATCCAATTTCTAATGCTTTTTCTATTTCTTTATCCACATATTTTCCACTTTTTTGCTTTTCTAATAAATTACTAACGTAAAAGCCTCTTAAACTTATTTCTTTTGATATTTCTTCTAAATCATATTTTAATTTTGTTTCGTCTTTTATTTTTAATATTTTATTATTTTCCATTAATTTTATTATACTTTGTAGATTTATTTCAAAGTTTCTTGTTCCTTTTAAAATAATTTTATATAAATTATTTTCAGGTATGTATAAATTATTTAAATTTTCTATTAAACTTTCTTTTGAAGGTATTTCTGTTATGTCTAGCTCATATTCTACAAATTCTGTTGGGTCTAAATTTATAAATTCTATATTTAATGCTTCTTTTGTCACTTCGCCTACTACCATTCCGTGTTTTCCAAGCTCATCAAAACCCAAAGATACCATTGAACCTGGATATACTATATTATTGTTTTTATCAACATTATTTTTGTGGATATGTCCTAAAGCTACATAGTCAAAGCCTTTAGATTTTAGAAGGTTAGTTGTTACTGGATTATACGTGTTTTCAAGAGTTAAGCTACCGTCTAATGTAGCGTGCATTATTAATATGTTTATTTTATCTTTATTTTCTATTTCTAATTCTTCTATTTCGTTCGTTTTTCCATAAAATTCATTAAAGCCATAACCATATATATCTACATCTTCTAAAGATATTTTTCCTATTTTATTACTAAATATTTTTACATTTTGTGACCAATTATAAGTATTGTAATATGAATTTTTCAAGAATGGGTCGTGATTTCCCGGTGCTATAAATATTCTAGTTTCTGGTATTTCTTCGAATTTATTATTTATATATTGTATTGTAGTTTCTCTTATATATTTTTCTTCATATAAATCGCCTGAAATAAATAAATATGGAATTTTATTTGTTTTTATGTATTCTATCATTTTATTAAAAACTTCTCTTTGTTCTAGTCTTCTTTTTTCTCCTAAATTGTCTTTTAAAGATTCAAATGTTGTATCAAAATGCATGTCTGCTATATGGATAAATTTCATTATTTCATCACCTTTTTTGTTAATGTTCTTTTATATGTTATCATAGTTTTGTGGGAAAGTCAATAGAAAAACGAAAATTTGTTTGTGTATTGTGTAAAAACTTTTTTATATGTATAAACAGAATATTTATGCTTTTTTAATTATTTTGAATTGCAATATTAATTTTCTCAACAATATATTTTTCAAATTTAATGTCTAAATTAGGTATTTCTTTTAAAAAGAGTTCAGGATTTTTCAACCAATTTATATAATCATTTTTTGTATAAGCTGATATTAAAAATTCAGCTATATAATAAGAATATTGATATCCTTTTAATTCTGCAAATTTAATACTATCTTGTATGCAGAAATCTGATAATTTTTTTAAGTTATTTGTTAAATATTCATTTACAATAAGATTAAAAGCACTTTTACTATTTTGCTGGCTTAAATATACCGCTAATCCTTCATCTAATACTTTTAATGGCGGTTGTTTTAATCCCATTTGATATATTATAAAATGAACTGTTTCATGTAATGCTACTTTAACCATTTCAATTACATTGCTTGAATTAGGAATTAAAATATGAATATTTTCAGATGTAGAGAACCCATCAAGCCATTTAGGTATATCATAATTTATGTACTGTTTACTTGTTTCCCTTACAAAAGCATCTAGTTGAGATTTATTAACTAAATATATAGGTATTTGTGGATAATTTGTATTAAAGAAATTATCTATATTAATAAAATCTTTTTCAAACGCAGAAAAGAATTCATTTATAATTTTTTCTGCATTATATATAGATTCATAATAAAATGTTACTTTATTTATAACCTTTTTCATAAACTTCTCCAAACTTATAATACAATATTAAATAATCAAGCTAATATTATGTTATCATCATTTCCAGCTATCTCTATTAATTCCTTTGTATACCCATTTATAGAGAACAATATAAATTTTTCATTTCTATTTTCATTATCTTGTAAAAAAATTATATTAAAATTTATTCGATATTTTATCCGATACTTTATCCGATACTTTTGAAATTTATCCGATACTTTATTGGGTACTTTTAAATAAAGTATCGAAACAAATAATTATTTTTTTGCCCATACTGGATAACGAGTTGTTCCAATGTTCTTTATTTTTTCTTCTTTCTTCTGTAGGCAAACATTTACAAGATATTTTATTTTTGTTTTCTTTTGTTCAGTGTTTAAATTGTCAGGTAATTTACTTATTAGTAATTCATCTAAATCTTTCTTTGTAATACTTCCAAAATCATTTATATATTTTAAAACCAAATCTTTATAATATTGATCATTGAATCCAGATTTTTTAGTATAGGAAACTTTATCATCAACAATTTCAGAAATTTGCTTAGAAACATATATATTAGGGTATCTTCCTTCAATTAAATTATCCTTACGAAGAATATCAGATTGCTCTTTAGATATAGGTATATTTTTTTGAACTCTATCTAAAAGCATAACTTCTTGTAAACTTAAATCTGTTTTTTCAAATAATACTTTAGAGTATTTTTCATCGAGAATTTTACCATATATAGTTACTTTTACTCTATCTTTTTCACTTAAATCGTAATCAGGCATAGGAAAAAATCTTTCTCTCAATTTTTCAAAACTTCTTCTAATGCCCATACCTGCAGTATCAATCATGTTTAAATTAACCATTGCTTGAGCTAAAAATTGATTTCTATAATATGGTGGAACGTATCCCTCATTTATAATTAAAGTATCCACTGATTGAGGTATAAATTCACCTTCATTCAATATCATTAGTTTGTCTTTCATTTCGATAATGTTTACTCTTCCTCCTTTTCTATAGTCTTGATGTGCAATAGCATTATTTAATAACTCACGAAGAATATTTATATCATATTTGTCTACTTCATTTGGGAAAAGAGTTGTTTGACTTGGAATATATCTATATCTCAAATTTCTAATTTTCTCTCTAGCTTTGTCCATCGTAATAATAAATGGAATTGTAAAATGCTCATAATCAATAATATCCGTACCTTCTTGTAATTTCCAAGTTATATAAGGAATATAATTATCAACATACGTATTTGTATCTTCACTTCCTAATAATAGCCAAGCTGCACGCGTCACCTTACCATTTAATAAAACTTTTGCTTTATTTAAGAAAGCAATATCATCCATTTTATCAATTTCATCTGCAATTTCTTTATTTTCATTTTTCTTTTTAAATTGTTCTCTAGCTTTTAATATAGCATTTTTATCTAAATCACCAACTGTTAAATCGCTAATAATTTGCCTTGTCCAATCAATATTTACTGTAGATAATATTGTGTTTCTTTTTACATCATTTAGAGGAATTAATGATTCATCATTTCTATCATAGGCGATGTTTTTCCATGTAGTTGGTACTCCAATTGCTGCAGGAATTTTAAACATTATAACTCTATTACCATTAATTTCAAATTCATATATATCCATAAATGTCATATTATCATTAGTTGATTGAGTTATTTCCTTTTTTAAACTGTTTAAATTAGCACCTTTTCTATAATTAGTATTTACAAATTCATGATTTTTATCATTTACTCCAAACACAAGCCAAGCATATTGTTTTCCTACTAGATTAGCACCATTACTTAATGCAGAAAAATATCTTCCAAGTTCATTAAAATCAAAATTATTTTTAGCCTCCTTATATTCAACATATTCTTTTTCATTTTCTTTAATTAAAGAAAGTAATATATTTTTTATTTCTTCCATTTAGAATTCCTCCAATTTGATATAATTTTTCTTCTTAAACTTTCTATTAATATTAGCTTTATTCTTACATTTTGATTTATCATATTCTGCTTTTTTATTTTTTAATTTATTTGACTAAATAAATGTTATTATTTTAAACATTTAAGCTAATATTATGTTATCGTCATTTCCAGCTATTTCTATTAATTCCTTTGTATACCCATTTATAGAAAACAATATAAATTTTTCATTTCTATTTTCATTTTTCCATAACACTTCTTTAGATTTTTGTTTTAAATTATAATATACATCTATATCCATTTTTTTATTTTTATAATATTTGCATTCTGCAAATATTATATTATTTCCCGCTGTATCTATCCCAACTATATCAATTTCTTCTTTATTATTCCACCATCTTCCTATTTTATCATAAGTTACTTTTAAATCTCCTTTTAAATTCATATCCCATAATTTTTCTTTGCATACATCTTCATAAATAAATGATACATAGTTATCCACGAAATTTTCTTTAATTTTGTTCATAACAATTTGCTCTTCTCCTATTTCTATAAATGATTTATTAGGATATATAAATTTAAACCAAAAGTTTATATAATTATCTTTTATTTTATATTGCCCTTTTTTACTTTTTTCTGGATTTTCTTCAGTTATTGGCACTTCTCTTTCTAAGATATCTAAATTTATTAATATTTCCAAATATTTTGTTAAGCTTGTTGGATTAACTGATAAGTTTGATGCTATATTTCCCAACTTTCTATTTCCAGCTGCTATAGATTTTATTATTGAAAAATAACTTCCCACATCTACAACTTCATTTTGTAATAAGAACATTGGCTCTTCATATAAATAGTTTTGCTTGTTCAATATATTTTCTTGTATTTCGTGATATATATTTTTACTATTGTTAAAGCTTTCTATATACTTTGGCACTCCTCCTGTTACTGCGTATTTTTCTATAAGGCCTTTTTCGTCTAATTCTTTTTCAAAAAATTCGTTATAATTTTTATATGGTATTTGTTTTAATTTTATTTGTCCTGTTCTTCTTCCATAAAGTGGACTATTATAATTAAGAGTTTGCATTTCCATCATGTTTATCAATGAGCCACATAATATTACCATTACATTTTTATCTTTTAGCACTTCGTCCCAGATTCTTTGAAATACAGACGGAAAAGCTGTATTAGATTTACTTAAGTATTGAAATTCATCTAATACTATTATTTTTTTATTTTCTCCTAATTCATTTATAATTAATTTAAATATTGTTTCCCAATTATCTATATTAGCCTCACGTACTAAATCGTTTTTTAAATTATCTGCGACCAAATTTTTAAATATATTTAGATTTTGCTTTTCCGCTTCTTCTGTTGCTAAAAAATAAATTATATCCTTATTTTTTGAAAATTCTTTTATTAGTGATGTCTTACCTATACGCCTTCTGCCATACAATATTACTAATGAGCTTCCTTTACGCTCATATTCTTTATTTAAAAACTCTAATTCTTTTTCCCTATCTACAAAATTATTCATATAAAACTTTCTCCCTATATCTTTTCTTACAAAATAAAAGTGGTATAACTTTTAATTATTATACCACAAATTATTATAATTTCAAGTATATATTTTAAAAATAATTAATCTTCATTGAATCTTTTACTTTTTTTAATGAACCTACATAATGTCCTAAATGTAATTTTCCTGTTGGTCTATCCCCTGTTAAAATAATTTTTTTATTTTCCATTTGTAACGCTCCTATTCTCAACAATTTGTATTATTATATACCTTTTTTAAGGTTATGTCAAAAAAAATCTCGCATTATTACCACTCCACATCTTCTTCACTTACAAACTCATCTTCTTTATTTATAGCTCTTTCTATTATTTCATTTTTTAGCCCTGGTATTGACATAATATACAAAGTTTCCATTTAACTATTATAATCCTCCTTTTAATATTTCACTTAAATTTTCAATATAAAAAATATTTAATTTGCTCATCGCTCTAGTTACAGAGACGTATAGCAATTTAATATCTAGCGAATTTTCTTTATATAATTCTTGATTTGCATTTGGTATAAATACTGCATCAAATTCTAAGCCCTTTGATAAATACGAAGGTAAAATAGATATTCCAGCAAAGTATTTTGTATCTTTATCAGAAATTAAATTAATATCTTTTATATATTTTTTTAATTTTTTATAAATTAAATTACACTCTTCCATATTTTTACCAATTATTCCAAAAGATTTAAATCTAATTTTTTTATAATAATCTAATAGCTTTACGATTTCTTCTACAACTTCGTCATAATCTTTAACCTTTTGAATGTTTACTGCGTTATGAGCTTCTATTACAGGATTTCCAAATACAATAAATTCTTTTTCTTCTTCTTTTAATTTATCTATTATTTTATTTGCTAAATTCATTATAGGTTTATTAGTTCTATAAGTTTCTTGTAAAACCACATATTCACTGTTTATTTTAGGAAATAAAGTGTCTATAAATTTCTTCCAATTACTTGTTCCCCTATAATCATGTATTCCTTGTGCTACATCGCCTAATATGGTCATTGAGTTACTATTTAAAATTAATTTCATTACATAAAATTGAAATTCTCCATAATCCTGTGCTTCATCTATTACAACGTGTTTTAAATCATATTTTAAATTAAGCCCATATATTTTATAATGCAAATATAATATTGCTGATAAATCATCAAAATCTATAATTTTTTTCTTTAAATTTTCTAAAGTTTTTTCTCTTAAATACTCTATAAGTTTATCATTTTCTATTTCTAAAATATATTTTTCTAAAAATTCTGTATAGTAATATACTCCATCTTTTCTAGTTATATTAAGATATTCATCTATTATTTTATCTTGCTTTTTTTCTATCTTTTTTATTTCTTTATCATATTTATCAAAAATTTCAATTCTTTCTTTTTGTGTTATATCTGGCTTAGAATTTATTTCTTCTCTACGTTTTGCTTCTAAAGCACTTATAATATAATCGCTTTTAGATTTAAAATTATTTTTTATATGTTTTTTAATTTCATTAATTCTCTTATCGTAACAATATATATTATACGTGTTACAAAATAAATTTTCTATTTCTTCTTTTTTCATTATTAAAACATTATTAATTATAAAATCATTTTTAGGTAAGTATTCTTTTTCAAATTTCGTTAAATACTTATCTAGAATTTCTTTATATTTAAGTGAAGCTTTTAATTTTGATTCCGCTATTAAAAATTTTGCTTCATTTGGATTATTTAATATTTTAGCAAGTTTTACATTACAATCTTCTATATTTAATTTCTTCTTTAATATCTCATACGCAAAATCTTCAAATGTATATTGTCTTACATTTTCTACTCCTAAATCTGGAAGTATATTAGAAATATAATCTAAGAAAAAAGTATTAGGTGCTATAATCATAAAATTTTCAGGTTTAAAATCTTTATCGTAATTATATATTAGATATGCTATTCTATGTAATGCAATCGTTGTTTTACCACTTCCAGCAACACCTTGAACTATTAAAGGCTTATCTATAGGTGCTCTAATTATTTTATTTTGATTACTTTGTATTGTTGCAACTATGTTTTTTAATCTATCATCTGCATTTTGTGAAATTGCATTTTGTAACATTGCATCATTTATCGTTTTTCCTGAATCTACATACTTTCCCAAGAATTTATTATTTATAAAAAACTGCCTTTTTAGTATAACTTCTAAATTAATTTCTACATCAGTAACTTTATAGTTGCTCTTTCCAAAATTATTTTCATAATACAAGCTAGAAATAGGTGCTCTCCAATCTACTACAATAGGTTCTTGTGTTTTACTATCTAAAACAGATAATTTTCCAATATATAATTTTTCCTTTTTATTATTTTCTAATACATCCATTCTAGCAAAGTACGGCCTATCAACGCTTAGTAAAATATCGGCTATCTTTTTTTGGTTTATTGCTGTTAAATATGCTGTAATATATTCGTCTGATGAATTTCCTCGTACATTAATTAAACTATTTTCCAAGTTATCCTTTTCTTCTTCCAATTTCTTAATAGTTTCAGCTAAATGTTGTCTTTCAAGTTTTAATATTTCCTCTTCCATAAGACCTCCTAAAAATAATTTATGTGAACTACTAAGTACAAAAAATAGAGATAAAGATTGTGTAGTTCTTATATCTCTTTTTTCAAAATATTAAATTAATCTCATTTCCAATATAATTATTGTAACACTTATACCGATAAAAGTCAATAGAAATATTCTATAATTATAAATTTTTTTGTTTCAGTTCAGTAAAGGTTTTATAAAAACTTGATATATAGCTATTTTTAGTCAAAACATAGCTAGGGCACCACAATCCGAGTCTTGACTTGCAAATAGCTATATATCAAGTTTTAAAAAAGTTATATATTCTATTACTGAATTGTAACAATTTTTTGTGCTTTTATTCAAAAAAAATCTCGCATTTTTTATAATGCGAGATTTTTTATTTTATTTATTTTCATCTTCTATTTGTAATTTTTTCTCAATTTTTATTTCGCAATCATCATCTTCTTCAGAATTTTCTGTATTTATATGTAATCCTCTGTATTTCATTAAACCAGTTCCTGCTGGTATTAATTTACCGATTATTACATTTTCCTTTAATCCCATTAAGTTATCTACTTTTCCTTTTATTGCTGCATCTGTTAATACTCTTGTTGTTTCTTGGAATGATGCTGCTGATAAGAAGCTATCTGTTGCAAGTGATGCTTTTGTAATTCCTAATAGTGTTACGCTAGCTTTTGCTGGTGTTTTCCCTTCTGCTATCATTTTTTCATTTTCTTCTTCATATTGATATATATCTACTAATGAGCCATCAAAGAATGAAGTATCTCCACTATCTTCTATTTTTACTTTTTTAAGCATTTGTCTACAAATTACTTCTATATGCTTGTCGTTTATGTCAACACCTTGATTTCTATATACTTTTTGTACTTCTGTTGTTAAGTATTTGTGAACTCCTTCTCTTCCTTTTATTAGAAGTATTTCATTTGGATTTATAGAACCTTCTGTTAATGGATCTCCTGCTTCTATCATGTCGCCTTCTTTTACTCTTATTTTTGATCCAAAGTTTATTACATAAGTTCTTGCATCTCCATCGCCTACTACAGTAATTTCTTTTCTCTTTTTAGATGCGTCTGCGTCTTTTATTGTTACTTTTCCAGCTATTTCTGTAATTACTGCCATACCTTTTGGTTTTCTTGCTTCAAATAACTCTTCAACCCTTGGAAGACCTTGTGTAATATCTCCTCCTGCTACACCACCTGTGTGGAATGTTCTCATTGTTAATTGTGTTCCTGGCTCTCCTATTGATTGTGCTGCTATTATTCCTACGGCTTCTCCTATATTTACCTTTTCTCTTGTTGCAAGTCCCATTCCATAACATTTAGCACATACACCGTGTTTTGCTTTACATTCTAGTACTGAACGAACTTTTACTGTTTCTATTCCTAATGCTTCTATTTTTTCTGCCATTTTTTCTTTTATCATTTCGTCTTTACTTACTAGAACTTCTCCAGTTTCTGGATTTATTATATCTTCTAATGGATATCTACCTATTAATCTTTCTGATAATTTTTCTATTACTTGATTTCCATCTTTTATTGCGAATATTTCTATTCCTTTTGTTGTACCACAGTCATCTTCTCTTACGATTATTTCTTGACTTACGTCTACTAATCTTCTTGTTAAGTATCCAGAGTCTGCTGTTCTTAATGCTGTATCTGCTAAACCTTTTCTAGCACCGTGTGATGATATGAAGTATTCTAATGCGTCTAATCCTTCACGGAAACAAGATTTAATTGGTATTTCTACAGCTTTACCTGATGTATTAGCCATAAGACCACGCATACCAGCTATTTGTCTTAATTGGTTCATGTTACCTCTAGCTCCAGATTGTGCCATCATGTATATAGGGTTTAATTCGTCGAAGTTTGCTTTCATGGCTTCTGTTACGTCCTTTGTAACTCTTTCCCATATTTTTATTACTTCGTTATATCTTTCGTCGTTTGTTATTAAACCTCTTTTATATTGTTTTAATACATTTTCTACTTCTTTTTCAGCTTCTGCTAATATTTCTTTTTTAGCTTCTGGTACAGCTACGTCTGCAACAGATACTGTTATAGCTCCTTTTGTAGAATATTTATAACCCATTGATTTAATGTAGTCTAATAATTCTGCTGTTCTTGTTAATCCATGTTCATTTATACATTTTGAAATAATTTTTCCTAAATTCTTTTTCATAACTGGGAAATCTATTTCTAAATTAAATGCTGTTTCTGGATTTGTTCTATCCACAAATCCTAAATCTTGTGGAATACCTTCGTTATATATTATTCTACCCGCTGTTGCTTCTATTAATTTATGTTGTTCTACACCATCTATTGTTTTATATGCTCTTACTTTTATTTTAGCGTGTAATCCTAAGTCTCCATTTTCATAAGCCATTATTACTTCGTCAAAATCTTTAAAGATTTTGCCTTCACCTTTTTCACCATCTATTTGCATTGTTAAATAGTAACTTCCTAAAATCATATCTTGTGTAGGAACTGTTACTGGGTTACCATCTTGAGGTTTTAAAAGGTTGTTTACTGATAACATTAAAAATCTTGCTTCTGCTTGTGCTTCTGGTGATAATGGAACGTGTATAGCCATTTGGTCACCATCGAAGTCTGCGTTGAATGCTGTACATACTAATGGGTGTAATTTTATTGCTCTGCCGTCTACTAATACTGGCTCAAATGCTTGTATACCAAGTCTGTGTAATGTTGGAGCACGGTTTAACATAACTGGATGATCTTTTATAACTTCTTCTAGTATGTCCCATACTTCTGGTTTTAATTTTTCTACCATTCTTTTAGCATTTTTTATGTTATGTGCTATTCCTCTTTCTACTAGTTCTTTCATTACAAATGGTTTGAACAATTCTACTGCCATTTCCTTTGGAACACCACATTGATATATTTTTAATTCTGGTCCTACTACTATAACTGAACGTCCAGAGTAGTCAACCCTTTTTCCTAAAAGGTTTTGTCTGAATCTACCTGTTTTACCTTTTAACATATCTGATAAAGATTTTAATGGTCTATTTCCTGCTCCAGTTACTGGTCTTCCTCTTCTACCATTATCTATAAGTGCATCTACAGCTTCTTGTAACATTCTCTTTTCGTTTCTTACTATTATTTCTGGTGCACCCAAATCTAATAATCTTTTTAAACGATTATTTCTGTTTATAACTCTTCTATATAAGTCATTTAAGTCAGATGTTGCGAATCTTCCACCATCTAATTGTACCATTGGTCTTAATTCTGGTGGTATTACCGGAATTACTTCCATTACCATCCATTCTGGTTTGTTGCCAGACATTCTGAAAGATTCTACTGTGTCTAATCTTTTTACTAATTTAGAACGTTTTTGTTCTGTTGCTGTTTCAATTTCCTTCTTTATTTCTTCACATAATTTTTCAACATCTATTTCTCTTAATAATTTTCTTATTGCTTGTGCTCCCATTTCTGCTTTAAATGAATCTTTACCATATTTTTCAACAGCTTCATGGTATTCTTTTTCACTTAATATTTGGTTTTGCATTAAGTCAGATGTTCCTTTATCTGTAACTATGTATGCTGCAAAATATATTACTTTTTCCAAGTTTCTTGGTGATATATCTAGCATTAAAGCTATTCTATTTGGTATTCCTTTGAAATACCAGATATGGGCTACTGGGGCTGCAAGTTCTATATGCCCCATACGCTCTCTTCTTACTTTAGATTTTGTAACTTCTACACCGCAACGGTCACAAATTATTCCTTTATATCTTACTCTCTTATATTTACCACAATGGCATTCCCAGTCTTTTGTTGGACCAAATATTTTTTCACAGAATAAACCTTCTTTTTCTGGTTTTAATGTTCTGTAATTTATTGTTTCTGGCTTTTTTACTTCTCCTCTAGACCATTCTCTTATTTTTTCATCTGAGGCTAAACCAATTTTAATTTTATTAAAAATTTCTAGTTCGTCCACAAATGTACCCCCTTTTAATATTTTTTACTATTTCTCGTCTTCACCTAAAAAGTCTTCATCATATAACATATCATCATTTTCGCTATCATCATCTTCTTCATTTTCGTCTAAATCTTCTTCTTCATATCCAAAGTCTAAATCATCATCTGCTAATAATAAATTGTCTTCTTCATCTGGATTAAATTCTATTCCATCTTCTATATGCTCTTTTAATTCTAACTCTTCATCATTTTCAGTATATAGTTTAATATCTAATCCTAAACTTTGAAGTTCTTTTATTAATACTTTGAAACTTTCTGGTACACCTGGTTCAGGAATATTTTCACCTTTTACTATTGCTTCATAAGTTTTTACTCTTCCTACAATATCGTCAGATTTTACTGTTAATATTTCTTGTAGTGTATATGCTGCTCCATATGCCTCTAATGCCCAAACTTCCATTTCTCCAAATCTTTGTCCGCCAAATTGTGCTTTACCACCTAATGGTTGTTGTGTTACTAATGAGTATGGTCCTGTTGAACGAGCGTGTATTTTGTCGTCTACTAAGTGGTGTAATTTTAACATATACATAACTCCAACTGTTATTGGTTTATCAAATGGTTCTCCTGTTCTTCCGTCATATAGTATTGTTTTTCCGTCTTCTGAGAAGTTCGCCATTCTTAACATTTCTCTAATATCTTCTTCTGAAGCTCCATCAAATACTGGTGTTGCAACTTTCCATCCTAGTAATCTTGCTGCTCCTCCTAAATGCACCTCTAAAACTTGTCCTAAATTCATACGTGAAGGTACACCTAATGGGTTTAATACAACATCTATTGGTGTTCCGTCTGGCATAAATGGCATATCTTCTTCTGGTAATATTCTTGATACAACACCTTTGTTTCCGTGACGTCCTGCCATTTTATCTCCAACAGATATTTTTCTTTTTTGTGCTATATATACTCTAATTACTTGGTTTACACCTGGCCCTAATTCGTCTGAGTTTTGTCTATCATATACTTTTACATCTACAATAGTTCCAGCTTCTCCATGAGGTACTTTTAATGAAGTATCTCTTACTTCTCTTGCTTTTTCACCAAATATTGCTCTTAAAAGTTTCTCTTCTGGTGTTAATTCTGTTTCACCTTTTGGAGTAACTTTACCTACTAATATATCTCCTGGTCTAACTTCTGCACCTATTCTAATAATTCCGTTTTCATCTAAGTCTTTTAATCCGTCTTCACCTACATTTGGAATATCTCTTGTGATTTCTTCTGGTCCTAATTTTGTGTCTCTACATTCACAGTCATATTCTTCAATATGTATTGAAGTATATACGTCTTCTTTTACTAGTCTTTCATTTAATAGAATAGCATCCTCGTAGTTATACCCTTCCCATGTTGTAAAAGCTATAACAACATTTCTTCCTAATGCCATTTCGCCTTTGTCTGTTGCTGGTCCATCTGCTATTACATCTCCTGCTTTTACTTTTTCGCCTCTAACAACTATTGGTCTTTGATTTATACAAGTTCCACCATTTGTTCTCTTAAATTTTTGTAATTTATATACTTCTCTATTTTTACCTTTTACGATTATTTCGTCTCCAGTTACTCTTTCGACTACTCCATCTTCTTTTGCAAGTACTGATATTCCGCAGTCTTTAGCAGCTCTATATTCTATACCTGTTCCTACTATTGGTGAGTCTGATTTTAGTAAAGGAACGGCTTGTCTTTGCATGTTTGCTCCCATTAATGCACGGTTAGCGTCATCATGCTCTAAGAATGGAATCATTGCAGCAGCTACAGATACTAATTGTTTTGGAGAAACATCTACATATGTAACTCTTTCTCTTTCAACTTCTATAACTTCATCTAAATATCTAACTCTTACTCTTTTATTTTTGAAACTTTTATCTTCGTTTAAAGGTTCTGTTGCTTGTGCTATAATTTCATCTTCTTCTCTGTCTGCTGTCATATATTCTATTTCATCTGTTACGCAATGTGTAACAGGATCAACTTTTCTATATGGTGTTTCTATAAATCCATATTCATTTATAATTGCAAAAGTTGATAATGCAGAGATTAACCCAATGTTTGGTCCTTCTGGAGATTCTATAGGGCATAATCTACCATAGTGTGTATAGTGAACGTCTCTTACTTCGAATCCTGCTCTTTCTCTTGATAATCCTCCTGGTCCTAATGCTGATATTCTTCTTTTATGTGTTAATTCTGATAAAGGATTTGTTTGGTCCATAAATTGTGATAATTGTGAGCTTCCAAAGAATTCTTTTATTGCTGATGTTATAGGTTTTGTGTTTATAAGTGTTTGTGGTGTTACAACGTCTAAATCTTGAATTGTCATTCTTTCACGTACAACTCTTTCTAATCTTGTTAATCCTATTCTGAATTGATTTTGTAATAATTCGCCTACACATCTTATTCTTCTATTTCCTAAATGGTCTATATCATCTACATTTCCTAAACCATATTGTAAGTTTAATAAGTAATTAACTGATGCAAATATATCTTCTGTTGTTACATGTTTAGGTACTAATTCTTCCATTCTTTCTTTTATTGCTTTTTTTATTTCTTTTTCTTCTTTTACAGTACTTAATATGCTTTTTAATACTTCATAATTTACTAATTCTTTTATACCTAAGTCTGATATATCAAAATTTACAAATTTTTTGATATCTACTGTTCCATTACCTATTATTCTGACTTTTTTATCTTCTACTTTTATATCTACTACATTTATACCTGAGTTTTGAATTTCTTGTGCTACCTCTTTTGAAATAATGTTATCTTTTTCTACCATTATTTCTCCAGTTTCAGGATTTATAATGTCTTCAAACGCTACTTTGTTTTGAATTCTATTTGCTAAGTTTAACTTTAAGTTATATTTATATCTTCCTACTTTTGCTAAATCGTAACGTCTTGCATCGAAAAACATTCCATTAAATAAATTTCTTGCAGCATCTACAGTTGGTAATTCACCTGGTCTTAATTTTTTATAGATTTCCACTATTGCTTCGTCCGGAGTTTTTGCAGTATCTTTATTTAATGTTGCTACTATTTTATCTTCATTTCCGAATGCTTCTAATATTTCAGTATCTGTTGATAACCCTAATACTCTTAATAATGTTGTTACAGGTAATTTTCTTGTTCTATCTATTCTTACATAGAAAACATCATTTGCATCTGTTTCATATTCTAACCATGCACCTCTTATAGGCATTACAGTTGCTGCGTATAACTTTTTACCTGTTTTGTCATAATCTGATGCGTAATAACATCCTGGAGAACGAACTAATTGGCTAACTACAACTCTTTCAGCTCCATTTATAATAAATGTTCCATTATCTGTCATTAATGGAAAGTCGCCTAAATATATTTCTTGTTCTTTTATTTCTCCTGTCTCCCTATTTATAAGTCTTACTTTTACATGTAATCTTGTTGCGTATGTAGCATCTCTATCTTTAGCTTCTTGCAATGAGTATTTTGTCTTGTCCTCCATGTAATAGTCAAAAAATTCTAACACTAAATTGCCAGAATAATCGATTATTGGAGATATGTCTTTTAATACTTCTCCTAATCCTTCTTTTACAAACCACTCATAAGAATCTTTTTGAACTTTTATCATATTTGGAATTTCTACAGAATCTCCAACTTTTGCAAAGCTTTTTCTTACACATTTCTCATGAACTATATCTGTAATATTCAAATCTACCACCTCTAAAAAAATTTTAGCAGTTTTTTAGACTATTATTTTTAACTTATAAATAGTCAAATATATATTGGTATTTTAAAAAATTCTTCTTGATATATCTCGTAATAACTTATAAAAATACTCCTGCCTAAATACTTTTATAAATTATTCGTAAATACACAATTCTTTTTTTTAAAACAATATAATCATAATAACGCCAATAAAAGGTATGCAAACTCTTTTTTAAAAACCGTTTACTTACCTTTATTTCTAGTATATTTAGTTACTTTTTTATTATTAATATTTTTTTCATTATTTTAATTTTAACCACCCTTACTATCTGTTTTTTGATAGTTTTTTACTTTTTTGTTAAAACTTTTTATACAGTTATTTATTATATCATACAGAGTGGAGGTTGTCAAGCAATTTTTGAAATTTTTTGCCTGATTTGTTATAACTTGTATTTTTATTATAAAAGTGCTATAATTATTATATCCATTTTATTTTAACATTAGGAGGTATCCTATGCGGAAGCTCATTTCTATACTAGTTATGGTCTTTATGATGGTGACAACTTCTGGTTGTTATTATTATAATGGAGGATATTATTATCCTCATAGGTACAGGCATTATAGACCTGTGCCTCCACCACCACCGCCGCCACATATGAGGCGTCCACCTCCGCCGCCGAGGCATTTTAGGAGGCCTACGCCTCCTCCGCCTAGACCTCACATGAGGCATGCGCCTCCGAGGCATTTTAGGCATGGACCTCCTCCAAGGAGTCATATGAGACAAGGTCCTCCTCCAAGAGGAGGAATGCGTCAAGGTCCGCCGCCTAGAGGTGGAAGACCTGGTTCTGGTGGCCATGGCGGCCCTCGTGGTCCACATAGGTAACCAAACTTTAACCCCTTCAATTAATAATATAATTGAAGGGGTTCTTTTTTTATTAAAATTAACTAAATATTTTATAAAATCTTTATATTTTATTAGGTCCATCTACTAAAACTATTGTAACTTGTATAATTATGTGTAGATTTTATATTTATTATTCTACACTTTTTAATGATTCTATCATATCTATTTTCTTTAATGCAAAATGTGATGTTATATTTACTATAATTGTAAATGCTAAAACTATTAAGAATGCATATACATAACTCATTGGTTCTATTATTTTTGGGAACATTATAAGTTCTAATTGTGCAATTTCTAATATATATATTGTTAATCCGCTTCCTATTACAAGACCTATTGCCATTCCTATTAAACTTAAAAACATCATTTCTCTATTAACGTAACTATCTATTTCTTTTGGATAAAATCCTAATACTTTTAACGTTGCTAATTCTCTAATTCTTTCGTTTATATTGATATTTGATAAGTTATATAATACTAACAATGCAAGAGCTCCTGATACTATTATTATAACCATTACTATAATACTCATATCAACAAGTACGTTATCAACATCTGAATTTAAATTTATTGAAGATATTTTATAATTTGCTAATAATTCTTTTACAAGGTTTTGTTCTTGTTCATAATCTAAGTCTATAGTTTTAACTAGTAATACATTATCTTTTACCGAAGTTTCGTACAATTCTTCGTATAACTCACTTGTCATATATATATAATGTGAAATGTAATGTTCTGTTATATTGTTAACAGTTACTTCTTTTTTTACACCATCTTCATCTTCAATTTCTATTTTGTCTCCTGCTTCAATTTCTAACATGTTAGCAATTCTTTCTGTTAATATAATTCCATTATTATCTAAAGTATATTTTTCTTTTGTTTGTGTATTTCTTAAATTAATCATTCCGTCTAGACTTTCACTTGTCACTATTAATTGTACATCTTTAGATTCATTATTATGATTTATTTTTACACTTTGCATTTTTACTGGTAATACTGCTTCAATTTCGTCATTTGTTTTTAAATCTTCTATCATTTTTTGTTGTTCATCATCAGACATCTCTTCTAATACTACATTCATTTGATAATTATAAATTTCTCCATATTGTAATGGAACTAATTGTGATGTACTATCATCTACACCGAAGCCTACTAAAGTTAATGCTGTTGCTCCACTTATACCTATAATTGTCATTAAAAATCTCTTTTTATAACGAAACATATTTCTAAAAGTAACTTTTTGTGTAAAAGATAATTTTTCCCATATAAAAGGTATTTTTTCTAAAAGAATTCTTTTACCAATTTGTGGAGATTTAGGTCTCATTAACGTTGCTGGTACATCTCTTAATTTTGCATAGCTTGCGTATATTGCTCCACCTATAATACAGATTGCAGAAATTAAAGAGCCTATAAACGCTAAATTCCAGTCATATATAATAGGACCTATAGGTACATTTGTATAAGTTTCTAAACATAACGATTCTATTATATGTGTTAAAGTTTCAAAGCCTATAAATATTCCTAATACATTACCTATAACAGCTGCTAATGTTGCATATAATATATATTTAGTAGCTATTTGTATTTTGCTATATCCCATTGCTTTTAATGTTCCTATTTGAGTTCTTTCTTCATCAACCATTCTTGTCATAGCATTTAAACTCATTAATGTTGCTACTGCAAAAAATATTATAGGGAACACTTTGCTTACTGTACTTAATATTTCAGAATATTGCATTGCTATACTATAACCTGTATTTGCTTCTTTTCTATCCCATAAATACCAAGTTGGATATTCTATTTTACTTACTTCTTCTTTAGCATCATCTAATTCTTTTTGAGCATCTGCTATTTTACTTTCCGCTTCTGCTTTTTGTTCTGCCAATTCTGCTTTTCCATCTTCTATTTCTACTTTAGCATCTTCTATTTCTTGTCTTGCATTTGCTAAAGTACTATATGTTGAAGATTTTTCTTTTTGTAATTCTGCTTTTGCTTCATCTAATTGGCTTTTTCCGTTAGCCAATTCTTCATCTATTTGAATAATACTATTATTTGCTGTATTTATTCCATTTTCTATTTCTGTTTTTTGCTTTTCTAATTCTTGAATTTGCGCATTTAGAGTTTGCTTAATTGTTTCATCTTCTGTATTATCATACATTTCTTTTAAATTTGTAAGTTGAGTTGATAGTTGTGTTAAATTGCTATTTAACATAGCAATCTGTTCTTTTATTTGCGTTTTTCCATTTTCTGCTTCTACTACTTTTTCTTCATATAATTTTTCATTTTCTGCTATTTGTTTTTCAGCATTCGCAAATTCTGTATTTGCTTTTTCTGTATTGCTTTCTACTTCATTTTCTGCTTTTGCAATTTCATCTTCAGCATCTTTTATATCTTGTTCCGCTTTACTTATTTCATCTTCTGCTTTTTGTTTTTCTTCATCTAATTTAGCCTGAGCATCATTTATTTCTGTATTTGCATCATTTACTAAACTATCATATCTTGCCTGTTTTCTTTCTTCTGATATGCTATTAATATTACTTATTAAACCTTCTATTTCTTCTCTATATTCTGTAGATTCAACTAATAAATTGTCTAAATTATTTGATGCTATATAAATAGTTGTATACACATCACTATTTATATTTTCGCTATTTAAGTAAATATAGTAATCTACTTTACCAGCTCCTAATTTTGAAGTTCCTCTTTCTTCTGTTATATATAATGGCGTATTAACTATTCCGCTTACTGTTACAGTAGCATTGTTTAGAAACGGATCTTCATTTTCTTCTAAAACTTCTATTAAATTTAACGTATCTCCTGTTTTTATATTTTGCTCACTAGCCAGCTTTTGGTCTATCATCACTTCATTACTTGCACTTGGGGCCGCACCTTCTAATACTTCCACTTTATTTATATTTTCATTATATTCCATTGCAGATATTACATATTGGCTATTATTTATTTCTAGCATCACATCTTTTTCATATGTAGGAACTGCATTTGTCACCCCTTCTACATTTTTAATTGCTTCTACATCTTCATCTGTTAAACCTAAAGTGGATGACAATTTTAAATCGTATATATCGTATTTCTTAAAATATTCGCCTACTGTGTACGCAATATTATCTCCACTTGCGCCTATTCCAACAAATATAGCTACACCTAACAATGCCATTAAGATTATTGAAATAAATCTTCTGTAAGATTTCTTTATTTCTCTAAGAGAATCTTTTATAATAGTTCGCATGTTTAATATCACCTCGCTTCCCTTCCTAAATTGCATTTTTTCATATTTCTATTAGATTTATTACCATTCTATTTCACTTATCGGTGTTGGATTATTATTAATCTCTATATTTGACACAGTTCCATTTTTAAATGATATTACTTTATCTGCCATTGGTGCTATTGCTGAGTTATGAGTTATTATTATAACTGTGATTTTTTCTTTTCTACAAGTATCTTGCAATAATTGCAAAATTTGCTTACCAGTATTATAATCTAAAGCTCCTGTTGGTTCATCACATAATAATAATTTAGGATTTTTTGCTATTGCACGTGCTATAGCAACTCTTTGTTGCTCACCGCCTGATAATTGAGATGGGAAATTATTTTTTCTTTGACCTAATCCTACTTTTTCTAAGACCTCATTTGGATTTAATGGATGCTTTGAAATCTGCATTGCTAATTCTACATTTTCTTTTGCTGTTAAGTTTTGTACTAAGTTATAAAATTGAAATACAAAACCTATATCATCTCTCCTATATTTTACTAATTGTCTTTCTTTAAATTCTGCTATATTTTTTCCATCTACAATTACTTTGCCTGATGTAGCTGAATCCATACCTCCTAAGATATTTAAAGCTGTGGTTTTTCCTGCTCCACTTGGTCCTACAATTACTACTAGCTCTCCTTTATCTATTGAAAATGTAGTGTTATTTAGAGCGTTTATCGTGATTTCTCCCATTTTATATTCTTTGTTTACGTTTTTAAATTCTATATATGCCATTTTCTCACCTTCCTTTTACTAAAATTTCTATTTTATTTTATTATATATTTTTATATTCTTTTTATTAGTTTTTGCATATTTATTTTATGTTGATTTTTATATATTTTTTGTTGATTTCTATTTGAAAAACACCTATATTAATATTGTATCACAGATTTTATAGAAAGTCTATTAATTATGAAATTCCACATAATTTTTTTAGTTACAATTTTCTATTGTAGAAAAAAAGAAGAGCCTCTCTAACTCTTCTTTATCTATATAATAAGGGTAATTTTTTCTGTACAAAATTTCTATGGGGTTAATTATAAAAACATCTTATAGGCAAGCACATCCTTTCTTTTCTTTTTCATTATTTCTTAATTTATTAGTTTTAAGGTTTCCCTCTTAACTTGTCTTTATTTTATAATAAGTTTATGTCCTTTTTGTGAAAATAATTTGTTAATTTAGTAAATTAAATTTATGGTGGTAATTCACAGCAAAAAATACTTAAAGTACTTATATATTAATATTTTTTATCAAAAACATAGCTATATATCAAGTTTTTGCAAAAGTTATATATGTTCTCTTACTGAATTGTAACCTATTTGGGAATTTTATTTTTTAATTATATTGCAAATATATTAATTCCCTGCTATAATAATATACTAGATGAAGGAGAGAATTATGAGTGTTAGAAAAGCTGGTACTATTTTATTAAATTTAGAGAATAAACAAGTTGGTCTAGTTTATAGGGAAAGTAAAAATGATTATTCTTTTCCTAAAGGACATCTTGAAAAAGGCGAAAGCCTATTAGAATGTGCTGTTAGAGAGACTGAAGAAGAAACTTTGAGAACAAATCATTTGTTAATTAATAAAGAAGTTTCTATTCTAAAATATTCTTCAGATTCAGAAGAAAATGTAGAGGTATATATGTATATCACTATCGATGATGGACCAACAAATAAAAATGTTTCAGAAAAAGATAAAGAAGTTTTAAAATGGACTAATTTTGAAGATGTGGAAAATATTTTGTCTTACGATAATTTAAAGAGTTTATGGTTACAAATAAAAGAACCTATATTTAGTATTTTGGAAAATAATGGTGCTTTGTCTCCTGCAATTTTGGCAGATTTGGGAATATGTTCTACTTGCTATGATAAGGAAAATAATAATATATTATATGGTGATATTACTGATAAACTATTATATGAAAACGATTTGTTTGAATGTTTTTTAGTTGGTAACCCTAGAGCAGATGGGCATACAGCAATTTTAAGTAAAAAACATTATAAAGATATGCTGGAAATACCAGATGATTTATGTTCTGAAATGTTTCTATTTGCAAAGAAAATGATGAATATTTTAAAAAAAGTTTATAAATCAGAAAGTGTTTATCTTTGCACCATGTGCGATGGCCCAATAAATCATTTTCATATTCAATTAATTCCTAGATATGGTTTTGAAAAAAGAGGTTCTAAAAATTTTGTAAAACCTCGTAAAGAGTATGTAAAAGATGAAGAGAAAATTAAGATGATTAGGGAATTGTTGAGATAGAGATGGCTTTATTATAAAGTATAATATAAGTAAAGTTTTTTACATATAAAGGCAAAAATGCACATGAATTAATATTATTTTATTCTATAGAAATTCCTGATGAGTATTATAAAGATGAATATCAAATACTTGATGTAGATGATAATAGTAAAGCTAAATGGATCGATATTAATGAATTTAAAAATAAAAATAAAATATTATACCCTGAAGAAGTATTTAAGTATATTTAAATACTTCTTCAATTTTTAAATCCTACTAGATTTTCTTCTAACTTTAATTATTTAAACTATTTTAATAGCTAAATACATTGAATTCTTGTTGTTTCAATTATATCATATTCGCATTTAATTTTTCTATAATCATATCTTTTACATATATTAATTCTTTTTCCACTACTCCATTACCTTTTTTTGTATTCTTATATGTAAATAATTTAAAACCATTTTGTTCTAACAAATTGATTAATGATTTATGTTTTTCAAAAATTGTAACATATATTTCATCTACATTCTTCTTAATGGCTTCATTTAATATTATTTGAATAAAAGTTTTACCAATTTTCTTTCCCGTATCCGATACTTTGAATGTTGAAATTTTTATTCTTTTTCCTGGTTTAAAAGGCTTTTTAAAAAAAGAATAATCTTCTGTTTCATTTTCATCTTTTAATAATAAAAATGACGTTATCTTATTTTCATTTGTAGTAGTTACATATGCTTGTACGCCTTCTTGTTGTTTCTTTTTAAACCATTTATCAAATTCAAAATAATCTTTTCTAAAACTCGCAAAGAAATCATCTTCTAAATCTATATTATATAAATATTCTTTTTTGATAGATATTGGTATGTTTTCATTTTCTAATTTTATTTCAATTCCTATTACTCCATATTTTTCTCCTTGTTCTTTTGTATAGAATTTATATAAATCTTCTAAAAACTTATCTTCCGCTTCATTTTTATCAGCATATTGGGAAATATTTAAATTTTTTATTAATTCTTTAAAATTATTTTTTGTTATTAGTCCTATTACTTTAGTACATATTTCTTCTGTTAATTCAGGTTCTTTCTGAAATACAATTTCATCTCCTACCTTAATTTTCTTTCGTTTTTCATCGTTTAGCCTAATTTCTATTCGCTTAGTTCCATTTTTTATGTATTCAAAATATTTTTCATTTAATTTCATTATGTGTTTCAATTATATTCATCTCCTAAATATTTAATAATTATATAACTTTAATACAAGATTCTTAATATATTTTATATATACATAAATATTATTATATTATATACTTTTTATGTGTAAAATTCAAATTATGCAAGCTTTCCAATTTTTTCTCTAAAAATTCACTTAAGTTTTATATAAAACATAATTCTATATTACTATGCTACAAAGGCACATATAAAAATATTTTATTTAAAACTATTAATTTTTTAACTTTTCTATACTAATTGGCGTAAAATCTATTACATCACAAGAAATATTTATGTGCTTCTCAAATGAATATTCAGTTGGGCCATATTTTTCTACACATTCATATAAATTTTTATTATGTATATGACCATGCAAATTAATATACTCATTTGGTATTTGCTTATCTGCTACAGGAGTATGTGATAATAATAATTTATATTTTTCTAATTTTATTGGAGCATTTTTTAATACAATAAACCCAAATTCTTCATATGTACTTACACTCCAATTATCGTGATTTCCTCTTACTAGATATTTTATTCCGTTAAGTTTATTAGCTATATTATAAAAGTAATCTTTTCTCCCTAAAGCTAAATCCCCTAAATGATATATTTCATCATTATTTTTTACAACTTTATTCCAATTATTTATAATAATTCTGTTCATTTCCTCAGCATCTTTAAATGGTCTATTACAATATTTTATTATATTTAAATGATTAAAATGTGTATCTGATATAAAATATGTCATTTAAATCTCACCTTTCTTAAAATATACTCTCAAACTCCAATGGTACAATATCGGTATAAAGTAAAGCAAATTGAGAATTTATTTGTCTATTATCGTGATAATGCCCAAAATACCATTTCTTAAATTCACATTTTTCTGATACTTCTTGTAGATAATCCGTTAAAATATCTTTTTTATAAGATAAATTTAATAAAGTTTGTATGTTAGTAGGACAACAATGTGATACGATATAATCAATTCTATAATTTGCTTTTCCTAAATTCTTTATTCCGTTCTCCATTTCTTCTTTAGTTGGGAGCTCTAAATCCCACCAAGAATAATCTCTTATTCTAAAGTATGCTCCTCTTTTTCTATATTGATATATTTTCTCTTCTTCATCTAAATTTAATATTCCGTCCTGAATATCATGTGATTTAGCACCACCAAAAGCAAAGAACTTCTTATTATTAATATCAAATATCTCTCCACGCATTAAATGTAATACAGATTCTCTTATTTTGTGAACTTTGCCTCCATGCCATTCTTCTACTGGATAATTATATAATCTTGTAAAATTCTCATGATTTCCATCTACAAATAATGTTGTAAATTTTTTATTATTTAACCAATTTAAAGCTTCTTTCTCTCTATTACTTTCTTCTTCAAAAGTCCATACTCCTCCAAAATCACCACAAATAATAACATAATCATCCTTTGTCATTTCCTCTTGTACTGGAAAATTATCTTCATTAAATCTTATAAAATTGCTGTGTGTATCTCCTGTAATATAAATCATATTTTATTCCTTTCAATTATATTTTTTATTAATTCATTTTATTTACATATCTTTATTAACTTCATACCAAGCTCTTTTTCTTTCAAGTTCTTGCTCTAGTTCTGTAATATCGTAATTACTGTATTTTTTTACCATTTGAATATAATCAATTATCCAATTTCCAGATAAGATTTCATCATAATTTCTATAAGTTTTACCATAATCATTTTGGTATTCTTCTATTTTGTTATTATATGATATATATAGTATATCGTCTTTATGTAAATGGTTAGTAAATACATAATTACATTTTAATACCATATCTTTTACACCTTTTGCTGATATAAATCTACTATAATAGTAACAATATTTAAAATACCATTCTGGTAGATCCTCTTCTTTAATTTTAGTAGGATAAATACCGTTTGAATATAAATAGTCGCCATTTGATACTATTGTCAACTCGTGATTAATGAATTTTATACTTTTTTTGGAATAATAATTTGCATTAAATTTCTTCACCATTTTTGATCACATTCCTTCTTATACATTACTTAAGTATAAATGTTGTTGGAAAAAATTAAATTTTATTCTTTTTTATTTTTTATTTTTAAATTTAATTTTTCCTCTTTTAAATTTTATTTTGCAATTATTAGTTTAGCATATTTTTCCTTATTGGTCAAGTGATTTTAACCAACTAGTAATCTTTATGGTGTGAATTATTGTAATTTTTTTGCTGTTTTTGTAATAATTATAGTTAAAATATTTATGGAATATTAGACTGAATGTTATTAGGGTTGATTTGTTTTTTATTGAGAGCTAAATGTGTAATCTAATTTAATTATGGGCTCGGGGTAAGGTTGTCCACAATTTTTACACTTTTTGGGGATTATTCTTTTTTTTATTTTTTTGTTATTTGGTTTTGTGCTGTTGGGAATTATTGGGTTTGGACCTTCGGGTTATGAGCGAGACCTGACCACTTTTGGTAAGTTTGTGAAAATTAGAGTTTTGGTTGGTATTTCAGTATTTACGAGAGTTTTAGTTTATAGAACATTTGTGCATTTTTAGGGCATTTTTTGAGAAGATTTTACCCAATTTTTACCCAATTCGTATAGTACGTTTGTTCTAGTATTCTAGGCTCTTGTAAAGGATAATTTTATTGATAAAAATTTTAATTTTTGGAGGATTTAGATTATGAATAATTTTAGAGAAGTTAATGATGATATCTTAAGAGATTGGTTATGTTTTAGAGAGGAAATGGTTTTAGGCACACTTACTAAAGGAGATAGAAAACATTATATTTATTTTGATGAGATTGTTGAAAATATTTTAAAGAATGTCCCTAAACAGAATCAAAAATATGTAAAAAATCAATTAGATAGACTTGATAAAAATTTTATGGATTATATTTGTTATTGGAATGAGAAATATTATAGGAATGGTTTTTGTGATGGTATTGAGTTAATTATTGGTTGTATTGATAAATAGTTAAAATTAATCCAAAGTTTTTTCAAAATTTTGAAAAAACTTTGGATTTTTAGGTACTTTTTTTCAAATTAGAGAAAAATATATTAAAATAAATACACATAAAAGGCAAGTTAACTTTCTCCTCTTACAATGAACTTATAAAATAATTTTTGAAACTGAAGAATATGCATTTTTTTTGGTTCTTGTAATTGCTGTATAAAAATTCTTTTTATTTAGTGATGTCCCAATTATAACAATATCATTTTCTATTGTGCTACCTTTCACTTTCTTTATAGTCTCTTTCCTTCCTTTCCATTTTTCTATTATCTCTTTGTTCTTACCAGTATTAGCTGAATATAATAATACTCTTTTACCATCATCATATTTTAAAATTTCTGAAAATTTTATTGATTTATACTCACCATCATTTGGATTGCCATATATTTCTATTTTTAGATTATCTCTAATCCATTCACAAATTTTCTCCGTACACCTATGTGTTATTAAATTAGTCTTATCAGCATTTAATCCCTCAAACCATTTTCCACCACCATTTATATTTTGATTGTCATCACCTAATAAAATTAATTTTATATTTGATTTATATATCAATTTTGCAAATTCTTCTCTATAACCTTTCAAATCTTGAGCTTCATCTACAATAATATATGAAAATCTAGAACTTAAAAAGTCTACTATTACATTTGGATATTTTTCAATAATATAATAAGATAGTTCACTTCTCTGTTGATCATTTATATTTAAGCTATCTTTAGAAAATATAGATTTTATAAAAAAACTATTTTCAAAATTGCCCATAGCATGTAATTCTTCGTTTTTCATATTTAGATTTATAATCGTTTTCTTACTCATATTATATATACTTCCATCCTTTTCTATTTTTATATTTGCTATTCCTTTTTGAAATGTTTTCATGTTCTCACTATTAATATAATTAATTGCAGCACCATTCGCAATTAGTGGTATAATGGATGTAAATTTTGGAATAATGTAATTAAAAAATAGCGAATCAATAGTTTTACACAAATATCCCTTGTCTTTTAATTCATTAACTACACTATTGTTAAACGCTAAATATATCCCATTTTTGTTGTCCTTTAGATATTTCTCTGAATATGTAGTTTTTCCAGCTCCTGCAACAAATTTAATTACTTTTGAATTCATCTTTTATCTCCCTTATCACATGCCAATCACTTAAATCAATATTTTCATCTATCATTTTTTCAACTATTTCAACTTTCTTTTTGGGTTTAGCTACATAATATTCAGGATATTTTTCATGCTGTTTTAATAAATCCCTACAATTTTCTAAAAAATTATTAATATACAAGTCTGTTTCTAACGTATTTTCAATTTCAATTAATTTAATCTTTTTTTGCTTGCATAGTTCTTTTAATCTTGTAAATCTAGCGGACACTTCTTGCTCATCTGATAACAATTTATCATTATCACTTATTACTATTAAATTTTTGTTTAACAAAAGTGCTAGTTGTATGTATGGTTCAAACATTACACCTGCTACATTTATAATTGTCCAATTATAATTGTAGTTATTTAAATAATATTTTAATAAAACTTCTTCTGTATAGCCTTCAACTAAAATAATATTGTCTGCTAACATTAACTCATTTCTTCCAGGATGAAGAAATGTATTTAATTTTTTTATACATTTTTTATCTTCTATTAAATTAATACTTTTTCCAGAAATATCTATTATTTCTTCCATTTTTAATTCATTAATAACAACTGGTGAATGTGTTGTTGAAATGATAATAGTATTACTCACATTTCTTACTTCTCTTATAAGTGTTCTAATTAATGCAGGATGAAGATGATTCTCTATTTCATCTATTAAAATAATATTAAATTTTTCATCTAAAGTATTTAGCATTATATTTGCTATACTCTTATATCCTGCTCCAATATTAAAATTATGTTCTGCCTTACCATCAACTATATATACTCTTTCATTTAAAAATTTTGGATCTGTTAATTCAATATCCAAATTTTCATTAAATTTACTGCATAATTTTTTGAATCTATCTGTTTTAGTTTTTAGTTCTTTTTTTATAGCTTCTTTTGATTCATCTTTTAATTTTTTATACTTTTCCTCTGATTCAATAAAAGTTGAAATTCCCGTTGTTAATCCTGCTGTGTAAATATCCTCCATTCTAATTAATGGTATTAAATATAGATTAGGAATTTTGGGATCTTCTCTTAAAATATCTAAAGCTACTGGACTTCCATTTAATAATGTTATATCTTTTACATATCTTCCGCTTTGTGTTTTCTTTATTTTAACAGTAAAACCACATCTTTTTTTATTATCGCTATCTATAAAATCAAGGCTAGGTATTGCATCATAGTTTAATTCAATTTTAATCTCAATTACATTACTATCTATACTATCCTTAAAATCACTACTTGATATTTTAAAATAGTCATTAGTAATAGTTGAAAAAGCTAATTTAATTCCATCTAGTATATTTGTTTTTCCAGAATTGTTTTTTCCAATTATTACATTTAATATATTATCAAAATTATATATTCCTCTTAAATTTCTAAAATTTTTAAATTCTACACTTTTTATCATTCATTCTTCCTTCTTTAATACTTAATATTCTTTTATTAATTTAAGTAATATTCTATCATTCTAGTATATTGATCTTGTGCATTTAAGCAAGTATCTATTAAATAACCTTTTTCATTTTTATATTCTTTTAATCCTCTATAATAAAATAATTTATCTTTATCTAAAATAATAAATGGTACTATATTATTTTTTAAACACTCTTTAAAAGCTATTATTCTACCAACTCTACCATTTCCATCTTGAAATGGATGAATACATTCAAAACTATAATGAAATTCTATTATATCTTCTATAATTATTTTTCCTAATGAATTATACCAATGCATTAGTTTTACCATGTCTTTTTGTACATTTTTAGGTAATGATGTTTTCATATTTCCTGCTTCATTTGCTAACTTCTTATAGTCCCCAACATTAAACCAATCTTTTCTACTATCTGACGTACAATCTTTCAATATTTTATGAAATTCTTTAATCATTGCTTCTGTTAGTTCTTTATCTGCTACATCTAACATATAATCAACTAACCTAAAATGATTAGCAGTTTCAATAATATCATCTATATTGGTAATTGTTTCTTTTTCTGTTAATAAAGTATTTGTTTCATAAATGTATCTTGTTTGGTCTTCTGTTAGTTTGCTTCCCTCAATGTGGTTTGTATTATACGCAAAAATTATTTGTGTATTATGATATAAATTTCCTTTTAGTTTCATTTCTTTTTGCTCTCTTAAGACTTCTAATACATTTATTTTAGCAACATCAAATTCATCTTCTTTTAATAATTCATCAACTGAAACTTCAAATAATTCTGCTAACTTTTTTAATGATTCAATATTAGGTTCTAAAGTTTCTGCCTCATATTTAGATATTGTAGCTGGCTTTACTCCTAATACTTCTGCCACTTCTGCTTGAGTCATTTTCTTTTCTTCTCTATATTTTTTTATTCTTTCTCCTAACATAATAAAAACTCTCCTTTTCTTTATAATATTATTATATCATATTGTTTCCAAAAAAGAAAGTTTTATTGATTGTATTTTTTATGTTTTCTATAAAAGAAATTAATATTTAACTGTGTTCTTATAGAATAATTTATTTTAATATTCATTTGCACCTGTTTTTAACCAAATTCTTTATATTATTCATTATATTATTTTCTTATTATTCTTCTTGTTTCTTTTGTAATTTTTTATCAACATCTTTAATATAATGTTCTGCCAATTCAAAAATTTTTCTTGAATACTCTTTTACCTGTTCTTTGTTTCTAACTCTTCTATTTAAATTTTCAGAATCCATATCTATATCCATCTCATGTGTTATTTGATTTCTAACATAAAAAACTTTTTTTATATCTTCTATATTCATTGTTTTTATATTAAAAAATGATGCTACCCTTGACAATTCCTCTGCACTTTGTAAACTATTTGCAGTCAGCTCTTTCTTTAATACCTGTATCAATGTTTCTTTTGGTTTTTTATCACTTGTAAATATTTCTGATAATAGTTTTGAATTATTATTTTCTATATTATTTTTTATTTTTTTTTCAACAAAAGATTTAAAATTATTTTCTGCACCATCATCAATTATAATTATTGTTTCCAAAGCATCATTTATTAATTGCTTAATTACAGCATCAATTCCTGAACAAGAAAACAATATTATAGCACGTAATAAATCTTGCTTTTTATTTTCATTATCATTTATTTCTTCATACATTTCAAAAAAAGACTCTACTGTATCTTTCGCTGTTTGTAAAATTATCTTTGAATTTTCAGTTATGCTATCCATTGTTATCCTCCTTCAAAAATTTTTTTGGAACATCTGTTAATCCATTGCTCAATGCACAATACCCTATAAATCCAGGATATCCTGGATAACCTGGATAACCTGGATATCCTGGATATCCTGGATAACCCAAATATGGTTGACTGTTATTGTATAACAACCTTCTTTCTTTATATATCGTTCCTAAATACTCTCCCTCTATTGAAACTGCTATTTTATTATCCCAAGGGAACCATCCAATCCAATCTGCATTTTTATTATATAAATATTTTCCTATTTTAAATGCTATCCATTCACCACTTGAATTAAATAAATATAATACCTTAGCCACTTTTCTCTCCTTTTTAATTAATTCTTATTAATCTTTTTTCTATTTTATTCCTTTACATTTCAATTCAGCTTGTCTTATTACAGTCTGTACTGCTTTTTCACTTTTGTTTGGTGGATAATCATATTTTATAAGTAGCTTCTTTATTTCAATCCTCATTCTAGCTCTTGCATCTTTTCTAATGTCCCAATCTATTGTCATATTTTTATTGACTGTCTCAACTAATTCTTTAGCTATTTGTACTAAAGTTTCATCTTTCATTAATTCTTTAACCTCTGGATCATCCCCTAACGCATCAAAAAATGCTTTTTCTTCTGTTGATAAATTATACTCATTTCCAGCTTTTAATTCATTTTCTATTTCATTTTTCAAGTTTATCATTTCTTGTATGATTTTTTCTATATCCTCTACACTGGTTCTTTCATTGTATGATGCTACTATCTTTTGAAATTTAGTTGAGAATTTTTCCATTAAAACAACATTTTCTTTTCCAACTTGTTCTACATATTCTTTTAATGCTCTATTTAATACTTCTACTGCTATATTTTTCTTTTGCATTTTAGCAAGTTTATTTAATATTTCATCACTTAATATTGCTAATCTATTGCTATTATGTACCTCTCCAATTTGTAACATTTCATCATCTTGGATAGCTCTTTCCAACATTTTTGCTACATTATCATTTATTTCTTTTACATCTATTTTATCTCCTGATAACTTTGATATAAATGACCTTACTGATATAAAGAACAATATTTCATCTTTAATTTCTTGTGATAATTCTCCTGTACATAATGAATATAAACTTTTTACATCATAGCTATATCTCATAAATGCTTTTCTAATTTCTTCTGTTTTTAGCATCCAGTTAGCACCTGCCATAATGATTTCATATTTATCACTATCTGTTGTTGTAGCAAAATGCCCATAGTAAAACCCATTAAATAAATCTCTTATTAATTCTACTTTATCCATTAAAACTTTTACTAATTCACTATTATCAACAATTTTTCCTTGATCTCTTTTAGTGTAAGTTTTTAAAGCATCTAATAGCCATCTTTTTAGTCCAATATAGTCAACAATTAATCCACCTTGTTTATCTTTATACACTCTATTTACTCTTGCTATTGCCTGCATTAAATTGTGAGCCTTCATTGGTTTATCCACATACATTGTTCCAAGTCCTGGTACATCAAATCCAGTAAGCCACATATCAACCACTATTGCTATTTTAAATTCTGAATCCATATCTTTAAAATCTACTTCTAACTGTTTCTTATCTTTTTTAGAACCTATTGCTTTTTGCATTTCTTCATCGTCTTTGTTATTTGATGTTATTACCATATGTATTTTATTTTCCCAATTAGGTCTTAACTCTAAAAATTTCTTATACATCGTATATGCTGATTTTCTTGAATATGCAACTACCATTGCCTTATTTGCAACTGATGTTTGTATATCTTCATAATGTTTTATAATATCCTTAACAATCATTTCTAGTCTATCAGGATCTTCTATAATTTGTTCCATTTTAGCCATTTCTTTTTTAGATTCAGCTATTTTATAATCTTCTACACCTTCTTCAGTTTCAAGCATATTATAATAATCATCTATCTCATCTAATAATTTCTGATTTAAGCCTACTCTTGCCATTCTAGCTTCATACATAATAGGAACTGTTGAACCATCCATTATAGCTTGTGTCATATCATAGGTATCAATTACTTGCCCAAATACATTGCTAGTTGATTTATCTTTTGTCTCTACTGGTGTTCCAGTAAATCCTATATATGTTGCATTAGGAAATGCTTCATGTAAATATTTAGCTGTTCCATATTTTTTATATGCTTTCATTTTTTCTTTGTCAAATTTAATTGTTGCATCTATTCCATAATGACTTCTATGTGCTTCATCTACTAATACTAATATATCATCTCTTTTACTAAATAAACCTGTTTCTTCCTCAAATTTTTGCAAAGTTGTAAAGAATATTCCTCCTGATACTCTATTTTCTAATTTATCTTGTAAATCTTCTCTACTTTCTATTTGAACAGGAGATTGTTTTAAATATTCTGAACATTTTGAAAATGTTGAAAATAATTGATTATCTAAATCATTTCTATCTGTTACAACTACTATACTTGGATTTTTTAATACTTTTATCATATTACCTGCATAGAATACCATTGAAAAACTTTTTCCACTACCTTGTGTATGCCATAAAATACCTGCTTTTCCTGTTCTGTTATCTATTGCTTTTTCTGTACTTGTTATTGCTTTTTTTACACCAAAATATTGATGATATGCTGATAATATTTTGCTATCTTCACTCCATAATACATAATTATTTATAATATCTAATAGTCTATCTTTTCTTAACAATCCATAAAATAATGTTTTATGTGTCGGCATATTTTCTGTTACATCATCATCTGCTTCTATCTTTTTCCATTCTGAAAATCTACTCCATGGACTCGTTATAGTTCCAGCTCTTGCTTGTACTCCATCACTTACTATCATAAATTGATTATAATAAAATAATGTTGGTATATGTACTTCTTGATATCCTTTTAATTGATTATAGCCATCTATTAATTTTACATCTTCTCTTACTGTACTTTTTAGTTCTACTATGACTAAAGGCAAACCATTTATAAATATGATTATGTCTGGTCTTTTTTCACTATGTTCAATGATTGTGTATTGATTTATTGCTTTAAACACATTATTGGAAATATTATTAAAATCAACAATTTTTATTGTTTTATACCTTGTTTCTCCATTCTCATTAATAGGCACTTGACAGCCTTCAATCAAATATTTTGTAAATTGCTTGTTATTTAAAATAGTATTATTATGTTCAAGATTTTTTGTTTGTCTTAGAACTTCTGTTACTTGTTCATCTGTAACATTACTATTTATTTTTCGAATAGCATTTTTTAAATCATCTTCTAATATTACTTTTGAATAGTCTGTTCTTTCCATTTCATATCCATTTATACATTCATATTCTAATTCTTTTAATATTTCCATTGTTATGTTTTCTAGTGTTTCTTCATTGAACATAGCTTAGCCCCCTTACTATATTTACTAATATATTCGTTATATTCTTCCGCATATATGTCTGGCACTAATTCTTTTACCTCTTTATTATATAACTTGTTATATCTTCTTCTTTCATCATAAACAATTTTTCTAAATTCATAATCACTCCATAGCCTTTTAAGTTCTTTTTGACTTGCTTTGCCTATACGTTTTCTATTATTCTTAAGATAAATCTCTCCTGTATATATATTCATTTTCTTTCTACTATCTGTCACACAATCCATATGAGGTATAGATGGAAAATTTTTATCTTCATCGCATTTATGTATTCTCCATTTTTCATTTGATATTTCAAAATTTGGATCATACATAAACCATGATTCCGTTAATATTTTTATAAAAATTTCCTTAATTTTATTTATTAAATTCTTCATTTATTCTCCAATTATATAAATGATTATTTGTATTACTAAATATTGTCCTTTTTAACTAAGCCAATGAATTTTCTTAAAAAATCTGTTGTATAAAAATATTTTAAATCTAAATTACCACTCATCAGCTCATCATATTCTTGCGGGTCTGATTTCTCAATTACACTTTTTGTTTCCAATTCTAATTCCTCACTAATTAATCCAAGGTTTGCTATTCTTTTATATATTTCATAACTTTTATATTTATTTATTTTAAATTCTTTTTCAAATTCTTCAATAAATTTATACCAATAATGTTTTTGATTAATATCATTATTTTGTTCAAATCTATACAAAAAGAACAAATAATTTAATTCTCTAAAAGATAATTCACCCAAAATTCTTAAATTTTCTTCATATTCATCATTAGATATTTTATTTTCTTTCATATATCCATTTTTTAATAAATTAGCAAAATAAACAACCTTATCATTATTAGCTAATCTATTTACTGCATCTATTGTTCTCTTAAAATTCATAATAAATTCTATATCATTAACATCTGCTGACACTATTAAATTATTATCACTTAATATTGCCTCTAAAAATTCTTGATGTTTTTTCTTTGTAAAATTGTCAATCATTATTTCTAT
The DNA here is from genome assembly GCA_944391575.1 of uncultured Clostridia bacterium. Taxonomy (GTDB): domain Bacteria; phylum Bacillota; class Clostridia; order TANB77; family CAG-508; genus CALXUC01. Next base: position 50,300 of record CALXUC010000007.1, read on the forward strand.
ATTTGTAGTTACAACTTCTCCAAAAGGTATTACTTGGTTGTATATTGCTATAATATTTTTAGCCAATGGATTATTAAATATTTTTTCACTTAAAATTATTTCTTTTTTTACTTCCATTTTATACTCCTAAATCTCTATATTTTCCAAGTCAATTTCTCCATTCATTAGTTTTGGTAATAATATATTTCTTAATTTTTGCAAGTTACCATTCTCTAATATATTATTTTCAATTCTTTCAAATATAGGATTGACTATACTTGAAAATTTTTGCATAACCTCATCAGTTCCTATGACTAATTTTAATTCATTTATATGTCCCGTATTAACATATTTTTGTACACTTCCCAATGCTTTAGATTTTAACTGATTTAACGTTCTATCATTATTTAGATATGTATAGAGATAATTAACATTTATCTTACTTCTAATTCTATACATTCTTTGATTTAATAAATATTGTCTATCTTCATATATTTTTCCTGTTTTTCCTAGTAAATCCATTGTTGCTTTTCTATCAGTCATTACCATAACTAAATCATCTTTTTTCAATAAGTACTTATCATATTTTAAGTTTTCTTGTAATCTTTTTTCAGAAATATATTTATCTGCATTTGTATAAATGAATGAACCATTAATATCTACATTTCCTAAGTCAACAACCATTATTCCATTTTCATCATAACCATCTTTATAAAAAGCATTTCCATTTTGACAGTCAGCCACTTCATCTAACCTATTAATCTTCCATCCTATCGGAATTTCTCCTATATCGGAATTATAAAATTTTCCATTATGTGTTTTATATTCTTTTCCCTCACTGTTTGGAAATTCAAAATCAATAAACCATTTTTTAAATAATGCTTGTGAAATATTATACAAATTATTATTTATTTGATTGTTTAATTCTATTTTTCTATTTATTCCATCCAATATTTTAACACTCTTCTTTTGATTTATTAATGATGGAATTTTCACAACATAATTATTTAACATACTAAAGTTTATTGCTGGCATTGTAGATGAACTTTGTGAAGACCTTATATTTTCAAAAATTACTTTCTGTGATAAATAATAATATAAATATCTATTTAATACTATATCATTATCTAGATTGATTTTAAACATATTATTAGCTATTACCCCTGCTTTTCCCATAACAACCATACCTGCTGTTTGAGAACCATACCTTATCATTACTAAATCATCTTCTCTTGCGTAATATCTATCTCCATAATTTTCTACATATCTTTCTGGTTCACTTGAATTAGTATAATCTACTATTCTTATAAATCTTTTAAATCCATCTAATTTATGAGAAAACTGTTCTGCTATATTGACTTGTTTTCCCTGCGAAAATGTTGCAATATCTTGCAACTTATATTGTTTAAATTCCATATCCAATAACCCCCAATACTTTTTTTATTTCTTCGTCAAGTTCATTGGATTGCTTCATTTGCATAGATAATTCTTGTGTTAGAGCTTTCATCTTCTCTTCAAAAGGTATTCCGTCATCTTCTTGTTCTTCTGTACCTACATATCTTCCTGGTGTTAATACATAGTTATTTTCCTTTATTTCATCTATTGTAGCCACTTTACAATATCCTGATACATCTTCATATTCTTCATTGCTTTGGTAATTATGATATGTATTTGTTATTTTCATTATATCATTCTCATCTAATTCTCTTAATTTTCTTGTAACCATTTTTCCTAAATTTCTAGCATCAATAAATAATGTTTTTCCTTTTTGCTTTTTGTTTCTATTTAATATCCATATACTACAAGGTATTGTTACTGTATAGAACAAGTTAGATGGCATTGCTAAAATACAATCTACTAAATCTGCTTCTAATATATTTTTTCTTATTTCGCCTTCTCCACTTGTATCACTAGATAATGCACCATTTGCTAAAATTACTGCTGCTTTACCATTTATTGATAACTTAGAAATCATGTGTTCTAGCCATGCATAGTTTGCATTTCCTTTTGGTGGTATTCCATATTTCCATCTTGGATCATCTAATAGTTTCTCTTGTCCCCAATCTGATATGTTAAATGGTGGATTTGCTAATATAAAATCTGCTTTTAAATCTTTATGTAAGTCATTTTGAAATGTATCATCTGCGAATTTTCCTAAGTTTCCATCAATACTTCTTATTGCTAAATTCATCTTTGCTAATTTCCAAGTTGTTGGATTTTTCTCTTGTCCATATATACTTAAATTATTTACATTTCCTTGATGCCTTTGTATAAATTTCAAACTTTGTACAAACATACCTCCAGAACCACAACAAGGATCATATACTCTTCCCTCAAATGGTTCTATCATTTCAACCATTGTTCTAACCAAACAAGCTGGTGTATAGAATTCTCCTCCTTTTTGTAATTCATTTGATGCAAATTGCCCTAGAAAGTATTCATATATTCTACCTAATAAATCTTTATCCTGTGCTTCCTTACTACCTATTTTTACATTTGTAAATATGTCTATTAATTCACCTAAATTTACATTTCTATAGTTTGGGCTATTATATTCTTTAACTAAAATACCTTTTAAACTTGGATTTTCTTTTTCTATCTCTTCTAATGCTTCATCTATAATTTGCCCAATGTTACTATCCTTTGAATGTATATTTAGATATTCCCATCTAGCTTTTGCTGGTACATAAAATATGTTTTCTGCTGCATAAGAATCTCTATCTTCTTCTAATCCATATCCTTCTTCTACCAATTTTTGATACTTTTCTTCAAACGAATCAGATATATATTTCAAAAATATTAATCCCAATACTATAAATTTATAACTTGATACTGGTACAGCACCTCTCATTTTATCAGCTGCTTCCCATAATTTTTTTTCTAAATCTTTTAATTCCTCTTCTTTCATTTTTATAATCCATTCCTTTCGCTCCGCTCAAGGCACAACACGGTATGAAACAAACGTGACTTTTGCGGAAA
>CALXUC010000008.1 GCA_944391575.1 uncultured Clostridia bacterium
AGCTCTAATTCAGATTTATGGCACCCTTTCACTTAGTCCTCGCTTAGGCTCGACGTGAACATTTTCCATAAATCTTCATAGAGCTCCTAATTATTTTTATTCACATTCGCGTATTTAAAATAGCTATATATCAAGTTTTATTTAATTACAATTATTTAATAACTATTAGTAGAAAAAACTTGCAAAATTCTTGATTTCGTGATAAAATATAAATATAAAAATCTTGATTTCGTGTAAAATCGAAACTTTAAAAATCTTGTTTTGGTGAAAAATTTTGAGGTGATATATTTATGAAAAGAAAAGTATATGAAAAATTATTAGAGTGGAAACAAAAAAGTAATGGAAAAACAGCTATTTTAATAGATGGGGCGAGACGTGTAGGAAAAAGTTATATAGTTGAAAAATTTGCAAAAGAAAATTACAAAAGTTATATAATAATAGATTTTAATAGGGTACCAGAAGAAGTAAAAAATCTTTTTGATTTTTATTTAAATGATTTAGATAACTTATTCCTATACTTATCTAACTACTTTAATGTAAAACTTTATGAAAGAGATAGTTTAATAATATTTGATGAAGTGCAGTTATGTCCTAAAGCAAGAACGGCAATAAAATATTTAGTAGAAGATAGGAGATACGATTATATAGAAACAGGTTCACTAATGTCTATTAAAAGAAATATTAAAGATATACTAATACCTTCAGAAGAACAACATATAGAAATGTATCCAATGGATTTCGAGGAATTTTTATGGGCGCTAGAAAATGATAATCTTATGGATTTAATAAAAAAATGTTATGAAGATAAAAAGCCATTAGGGCAAGTTATGCATAGAAAAGTTATGGATTATTTTCGCCAGTATATGATAGTTGGAGGAATGCCACAAGCTGTTGAAGAGTATAGAGGAAGTAAAGATTTTAATAACGTTGATCAAATAAAAAGAAATATATTACATTTGTACAGAGAAGATATAGGTAAATATGCTGGCAATTATAGTTTGAAGGTAGAAAGTATTTTTGATGAAATTCCTGCACAATTACAAAAACATGAAAAGAAATTTAAGATAACTTCAATATCTAAAGATGCTAGATTTAGAGAATATGAAGACGCAATGTTTTGGCTAAAAGATGCAATGATTATTAATCCTTGTTATAATACTACAGAACCAAATATCGGTTTAAAATTAAATACAGAATTTTCTACATTAAAATGTTATATGGCTGATACTGGACTATTAATTTCCCATTCTTTTGATGAAAAGGGGATTGTTACAGAAGAAGTTTATAAGAAAATATTATTTGATAAATTAGAATTTAATGAAGGAATGATAATAGAAAATATGGTAGCTCAAATGTTAGTGGCAGCGGGGCATAAATTATATTTCTATTCTAATTCTTCGCGTGAAGACAGTTCTAGTAGAATGGAAATAGACTTTTTAATTGCAAAAAGTAAAATAAGTAGTAGACACAATATATCTCCAATAGAAGTTAAATCAAATAAGAATTATACGGTGTCTTCGTTAAGAAAGTTTATGATTAAATATAATAAACAATTGTATATTCCATACGTTATTCATACTGGAGATTTTAAAGAAGAAGAAAATATTACGTATTTACCAATATATATGACAGGACTTTTATGATACAAAGTGTTGCTGTAGTTCAGTAAAAATTTTATAGAAGCTTGATATATAGCTATTTTTAGTCAAAACATAGCTGGGGTATAACAATCCGGGTCTTGACTTGCAAATAGCTATATATCAAGCTTTTTGCAGGTATATCATAAGTTTTCACAAAATAACTATATAAAAAGCTTTCTATTTATTAGTATCTGAATTATAGCCTTTATTTTCATTGTATTCAGCAGATAAGATTTCTAAAATTTTAGGATAAATTACATTTGCATTGTTATTCCAGTTATCTACCATGTGTTTAGCTTGTTCACTAGAACCCGCAAATGTTTGTATTTCAAAAAGAGTTTTGTTATTTTCAACAATTTTGCAAGTAACTGTATACTCATTTTCGTCTTGAGGTTCAAATTCTGCTGTAACAGAAAATTCATTTTTAATTTGGTCTAAATTTTCCTTAAATCCATTATCAATTTTAAATTTAATAAGGCCGGGGATAATATTTTTAGTAAGCTCTAAAACTTCTTTACCAGAATTTGTAATTGAATATATAGAAACATTATCTTCAGTTACACAACTTATATAATTAGTTTTTAGCAAGTCTAATAAAAATTGTTGGAAATAGAAGTAATTCATATCTGTAATTGATAATACAAGTTTTAAAAGCGCTTCATTTTCAATAGGCTTATCAATTTTATTTAAAATATATAAAATTATTAATTTACTTTCAGCAAGTGTTTTATTGTCTGTTGATAACATCATATAAAAAAACTCCTTATTTTTAATTTTTACAAAAATTATTATACCACAAAATTGCTGATAATAAAAGGGGTTTTATCGTTTTTTATACTCCCAGTGTAATTTTTCTTGTTGATTTTAGTCGAATTTTGGTGTAAACTATTAGTGAGCAAAAAAACAAATACCCAATAGGAGGTTATTTTATGAAGTATTATGTAATGTGTAAAAAATTATTAGGACAAAAACAATTTGATGAGTTAATTAAAGATTTAACTAATCAAATAATAAAAAAATTTTCTAGTGATATATTTTTAGATAAATATATGGAGGTTTTAGAATATAATATTAGATTACTTATGATAATATCATTAGGAAATATTTTAAAATTAAGTGAAGAGGAGAAAACTCAAAAAATTTCTTTTAAAGAAAATAAAGAATTTTTGATTTATCCAACACTTGCAGAATTTGAAGAAAATAATAAATTTTTTATAAACAAAATAACAGAATTGTTAAAATAGTTTTATAAAAAAATTATAGTAAATTAAAGATATAAAGGGGGCTCTTTAATTTATTATAATTAATTAAGTAATTACATAGTCAAATTAAAAATAATTCTAATATATAATATTTAATATTAATATAAACTAAAATTAGTGTTAATATTAATGTTTTAAATTATTAATTTAAGCTCATAATATATGAAATTAAAAGAAGGAGTAGAATAGAAAAATGTTAAATATAGGTTGTCATTTATCAGCAAGCAAAGGTTATCTTAATATGGGAAAGGAAGCTTTAAGTATTAATGCAAATACTTTTCAGTTCTTTTCAAGGAACCCAAGAGGTAGTAAAGCGAAAGAATTAGACTTAAAAGATATAGAAGAATATAAAAAATTAGCAGAAGAAAATAATTTTGCTACAATTTTAGCACACGCACCATATATATTAAATCCATGTTCAAGTAATGAACAAAATAGAATATTAGCATTTGAATTAATGCAAGATGATTTAAAAAGATTAGAATACATTCCAAATCAAATGTATAATTTCCACCCAGGAAGCCACACAGGGCAAGGGGTAGAAGTAGGAATAAATCAAATATCAGAAATGTTAAATAAATTACTAACAGAAGAACAAACAACAACAGTATTATTAGAAACAATGGCTGGAAAAGGTTCAGAAGTAGGTAGCAAATTTGAAGAATTAAAAGCAATTATAGATAAAGTAGACTTAAAAGAAAAAATGGGAGTATGTTTAGACACCTGCCATGTTAATGACGCAGGCTATGATGTTGTTAATAATTTAGACGGAGTATTAGAAGAATTTGATAAAGTAATAGGAATAAAATACTTAAAAGCAATACACTTAAACGATAGCAAAAATCCATTAGCAAGCCATAAAGATAGGCATGAATGCATAGGAGAGGGACATATAGGAATAGAAGCATTCGAAAGAATAATAAATCATCCACAATTAAAACACTTACCATTTTACTTAGAAACACCAAATGAATTAGAAGGATATAAAAAAGAAATAGAAATATTACGAAACTTATATAAATAATAGGAAAATCATACATTTAATCATACATTTAATTAAAGCTTGTTATATAGCTATTTGCAAATCAAGACCCGGATTGTTAACCCCAGATATGTTTTGATTAAAAATAGCTATATAACAAGCTTTTTTTTAAATTTTTTATAAGTCGAAAAGGCACTTATTAAATTAAAAATTGTTAAAGTCGATATATATTTTAAATTAATATATATCAGACTTAGTACATGCCGCCCATTCCTGCACCCATATCATTATTATTGTGACAGTCGCAGCTCTTTTCAGGCACATTAGCTACAATACTTTCTGTTGTTAATACCATAGAAGCTATACTTGCAGCATTTTGTAAAGCAGAACGTGTAACTTTAGTAGGGTCAACAATTCCTGATTTTTTCATATCTACATAATCTTCAGTAGCAGCATCAAATCCAACACCTAGAGGGCTATTTTTAACTTTATCTACTATTACAGCACCTTCAAGACCTGCATTAAATGCAATTTGTTTTGCTGGCTCTTCTAATGCTTTCAATATGATTTTAACACCTACTTTTTCATTTTCGTTAACTGTATTTAATGTTTTTTCAACATCTGGAATTATATCTAATAATGCAGTACCACCACCAGCTACAATTCCTTCTTCTACAGCTGCTTTAGTAGCAGATAGGGCATCTTCTATACGAAGTTTCTTTTCTTTCATTTCTACTTCTGTAGCAGCTCCAACACCTATTACAGCAACTCCACCAGCAATTTTAGCAAGTCTATCTCTTAATTTTTCTTGGTCATATTCGCTAGTAGTTTCTTCTAATTGAGTTTTTATTAAATGAACTCTATTTTGAATAGCTGTTTTATCTCCAGCGCCATCTACTATAATAGTATTTTCTTTTGTTATTTTAACTTGTTTAGCACGACCTAATTGAGATAATTCAGTTGTTTTTAAATCCATGCCTAAATCAGATGTAATAACTTCTCCACCTGTAAGTATAGCAATATCTTCTAACATTTCTTTTCTCTTATCACCAAATCCAGGAGCTTTTACAGCTACTACATTTAATACACCTCTTAATTTATTTAAGATTAAAGTAGAAAGTGCTTCGCCTTCAATATCATCAGCGATTATTACTAATTTAGCTGATTCTTGCATTAAGCTTTCTAATAATGGTAATATTTCTTGAATATTGCTAATTTTCTTATCTGTAATTAATATATATGGGTTATCAATATTAGCTTCCATTTTTTCCATATCTGTTGCCATGTATGGAGAAATGTAACCTTTATCGAATTGCATTCCTTCTACAACATCTAAAGTAGTTGATGATGTTTTAGATTCTTCTATAGTTATAACACCATCTTTTGAAACCTTTTCCATAGCATCAGCAATCAAATTGCCAATTTCTTTGTCATTTGCGGAAATGCTTGCAACTCTTGCAATATCTTCTTTTCCATTAATTGGAGCACTAATTTTCTTTAATGCTTCTATAGCAGCATCTACAGCTTTATCCATACCTCTTTTAATAGACATAGGATCTCCACCAGCTGCAACATTTTTAACTCCTTCTTTAATTATAGATTGTGCAAGTACTGTAGCTGTAGTTGTACCATCACCAGCTACATCATTAGTTTTAGTAGAAACTTCTTTTACTAATTGAGCTCCCATATTTTCATAACGATCTTCTAATTCAATTTCCTTTGCTATAGTAACACCATCGTTTGTAATAAGTGGTGCACCAAAATTTTTATCTAAAACAACATTTCTTCCTTTAGGACCCAATGTTACTTTTACTGTATCTGCAAGTTTATTTACACCATTTAATAATGATTTTCTTGCATCTTCACCAAATTTTATTTCCTTTGCCATAATTTAAAAAACCTCCATTTAAAATAATTTAATAATATATCTTATTCAACTATTGCAAGAATATCATCTTGTCTTACAATTATGTATTCTTGTTCGTCATATTTTACTTCTGTGCCAGAATATTTATTTATAATAACTCTTTGGCCTTCTTTTACATACATTTTAATTTTTTTATCTTCAGTATCAATTCCAGGTCCTACAGCAATAATTTCGGCAATTTGTGGTTTTTCTTTAGAACCTGATGAAAGTATAATACCACTTTTTGTAGTTTCTTCTGTTTCAATCATCTTTATTAAAACTCTATCTCCTAATGGTTTTAACATTATAAACATCCTCCTTTTAAAAATTAAATTAGCACTCTTCGAAAGTGACTGCTAATAATTTACACCTTTTTTTGGAAAATGTCAAGAGGAAATAGAAAGAAAATAAAAAAATTCACAATGTTTTCACATTGTGAACTGCGAATTTTGTCGAAATATGTTGAAAACTCATAATAATTTAGCATATAAATAATAACTGAATTTTTGTTGAAAAATTAATTAATCAGCTCTTTTAATATCAAGAACTTTATATTTACATACTTCATTGCTGTGGTCAACATGAACTTCAACAACTTGACCTTTTTTAGCACCTAATAATGCTTTACCTACTGGTGATTCGTTTGAAATTTTATTTTGAGATAGATCAACTTCCATAGAGCCTACTATTGTATATTCTAATTCTTCATCGAATTCCATATCTAAAACTTTTACTTTACTGCCTAATTGAACAGTTTTTGTATCTATTTCAGACTCATCTATAATTCTTGCATATCTTAATTTATTTTCTAATTCTGCAATACGAATTTCGTTACTAGCTTGAGCATTTTTAGCCTCATCATATTCAGAATTTTCAGACAAATCACCAAATCCTAAAGCGACCTTTATTCTCTCTGCAATTTCTGTTCTAACAACAGTTTTTAGGTTCTCAAGTTCTTTTTCTAAATTATCATAACCTTCTTGAGTAAGTAATACTTCTTTTTCCTCCATTTTTTATGCCTCCTTTTTTGTTAAAATAAAAAAATATAAATGGACTTAAGTTTATAAACCTATGCCCAAATTATACTTAATATATATTAAAGCAAAACTTTAAATTTGTCAAGTCTTTTCAACAAAAATTTTATATTCTTGTAATAATAATGTTAAAATCCACAGCTAAATAAATATTAGTAGTACTTATATATTAATATTTTTTATCAAAAACATAGCTAGGGTATAACAATCCGGGTCTTTGATTGCAAAATATTAATATATAAGTACTTTATGACACTATCTTGGTCTTGACTTACAAATAGCTATATATCAAGCTTTTATTTAAATATCTGCTAAGTTGTTACGTATTCTTTATCTAAAATTTTTCCATTGCTTCCTTCAAGGGAAGTAATAATTACTGCATCTTCCATAAAATGTGTAAGCATTTTAGAAAAAGAAGGCTCGTTAAAATATAGAGATTCATATAAAATGTTTAAATTAAAAGCTTCTAACAAATTATCTTCTTTAAAGTTATTAATTAAATCTTTATGAACATTTATATTATAGTAATGAATGTTTAAGCCATTAAAAAGTTTATTACGTATTTTTATTTTACTGTTATAATTTATAATAATTCCATTTAAAGGTAAGGTGAATTTATTTAAAACTTCTTCTGGAAAATCAAAATTAAATATTACATCAGAATGTGTTAAAATTTTCTTTTTGTTATTAGAAATTCTAATTGAAATTCCAAAGGAGTTATAGAGTTCTTGAGTTAGTGGCTTAAAGTATTCTATATTAGATGTTACTATATTTAAGTTTTTTACATTTTGAGATAGAAGCTTTATATTTTCTTTTATAAACTCGCTATTAGAGTTTGTTAAAATTGAAATTTCCATTTCACTTATAGGTTTGTTACTTTTTTTATAAATATATTCTAAAACCTCAAAACTTAAATGTTTAAAAAGCCATTTACCATCTAATATATTATAATTATTGGTATAAAAATAATTCTTTAAAATGTCTATATTTTCTAGATTATTCAAGGCATTTGACAGGGCTACAGTATGTACATTTTCTTTTCGTAAAAGTCTATTTATTTTATTAGTAAACTTTCTAATTTTACTATCAGACAATTTATTAATATTGTCTTTAAAGTAGGGTAGGATAATGATATTTTCTTTAATTGTCAAAATATTTGCTAATTTGAAAAATCCAGTTATAATCTTTTTAAAAAATTGTGGAACTTTAAAAGAAACGTTAAAAAGTTCGTCCATATTATAATATTCTTTTATATAAAAAATAATAATCACCTCATAATTTAAATTTGTTTAATATTATGAGGTGATATTTAATTTAATGACTATTTTTTTAAATTAATTTTAATATGAACTTCATCTAATTGTTTTTGTGTTACTTCTGATGGTGCGTTCATTAATAAATCTTGTGCTTTACTATTCATAGGAAATGCTATTACATTTCTAACAGTTTCAGATTCTGTCAAAAGCATTAAAATTCTATCAACTCCCGGTGCAATACCTGCGTGTGGCGGAGCTCCAAATTGGAATGCATTAAATAGGGCAGGGAACTTGTCCTCAACTACTTTTCTTGGATAACCTGCTATTTCAAATGCTTTTACCATTATTTCTGGGTCATGATTTCTTACAGCACCTGATGATAATTCTATACCATTACATACTATATCATATTGGTATGCTAATATGTCTAAAGGATTTTGTTCTTCTAAAGCTTTTAATCCACCTTGTGGCATAGAGAATGGGTTGTGGCAGAAATCTATTTTTCCATTATCCATTTCTTCATACATAGGAAAGTCTACTATCCAGCAGAATTTAAATACATTATTATCTATTAAGTTCAAACGTTTTCCAAGTTCATTTCTTATTTGACCTGATAAGATTTGTGCAATACGTTTACTTTCAGCAATAAAAAATAATGCATCTCCCGGATTTGTATTAGTCTCTGTAAGCATTTGTTCACGAGCTTCGTCTGTAATAAATTTAGCAATAGGCCCTTGTAAAGTTCTATCGTCCATAACTCTTAACCAAGCTAGTCCTTTTGCTTTACATTCTTGTATTGCAAAATCTGTCATTCCTTCAAAGAATGAACGAGGCTCATTTTTTACATTTGGTACAGAGATTATTTTTACAGTTTTGTTTTTAAATGCATTGAATTCTAAGTCTTTAAAAATATGTGTTACATCTTGTACAATTAAAGGATTTCTTAAATCTGGCTTATCAGAACCATATTTTTCCATAGCTTCCATATAAGGAATACGTACAAATTCTCTTTCTACTTTTTTATTTGAGAATTTTTTAAATGTATTATACATAACATCTTCTATAACTTCAAAAACATCTTCTTGTTCTGCAAAAGCCATTTCCATATCTAATTGGTAAAATTCACCAGGAGAACGATCTGCTCTAGCATCTTCATCTCTAAAGCAAGGCGCTATTTGGAAATATTTATCTATACCAGAAACCATTAATAATTGTTTAAATTGTTGTGGTGCTTGAGGCAAAGCATAAAATTTGCCTGGATAAACTCTACTTGGCACTAAATAATCTCTAGCACCTTCTGGTGAAGAACTTGTTAATATTGGCGTTTGAACTTCTGTAAAGTCTTTAGCAATCATTTGCTCTCTTATAAATTGTATAACTTTCGCTCTTAATAATATATTATTTTTTACTTTATCATTTCTTATATCTAAAAATCTATATTGAAGTCTTAAATCTTCTCTTACATCTTGATTTGTATTAACCTCAAAAGGAAGAGATTTAGTTCTTTTACCTAAGATTTCTACTTTTTCTATTTTTACTTCAACTTCTCCAGTTTCTATATTTTTATTTATTGTTTCTTCATCTCTTAATTTTACTGTACCTGTTACAGAAATAGTTGATTCTGTAGGTATTCTTGATAATTCGTCAACCATTTTTTGGTCATCAGGTGATACTAATTGTGTTATTCCATATTGGTCTCTTAAATCTATAAAAACAATACCGCCCATATCTCTAATAGTTTGTATCCAACCAGCAAGCCTTACTTTTTTATCTACGTCGCTTGTACGTAATTCTCCACAGTTATGTGTTCTATACATAATTAACCCTCCTAAACAATACTATTTATTTTACTTAAAATTATGCAATTTGTCAATAGTTAGGCGAAAACTTAAAAAAAATTTTGAAAATTTGTTTACAATTTTTGAATTGTATGATAATATTCTTGTAGAGTAATTATAAATAAAAAATGAAATGAGGAAAAAATTAATGGTAGAAACTTTAAGGTCAAAAAAAGAAAATAGAATAAAAAAAGTAATTAAAAACGCTGAAACCCGCATGGCTGTATATATATATATATATATATCGTATATTTTCATTTAGAAAATAAAAAATTAAACTTACAAAATGCAAAACATAATTTTAATTTAGAAACTATCAAATTAAATAATAAAAATAAAGATAGAACTATACTAAAACCAGATATGGATAACAGTATTAAAAATATTCTGAAAATTCATATTTTAGTAGTATAGGTCTATCTTTTTGTGTTTTATAAAAAAATTTAAAAATTTTAAGATGCCAAAAAGCTTGAAAATACTACAATGTTGAGAAAAACTCTAATTATATGCGATAAACTCGCATATTAGTTAGTTCTCAAAAATAAAAATAAATTTTATAATATAAATAAACAAAAAATTATTAAAAAAATCATAAGAAAATAAGAACTGTACAAGGAGAAGAATATGTTAAGAATTAATGTAAATATAAAAAAAGAAACAAAAATAAAATTAAGAATAAAAAAAGTAGAAAGTAAGTATAAAGTTGATAGAGCTGGTCCAAAATAAAAGTAGGAATAAGTATGATTGTTTTTAGAAAATTATATTTTTTAAATAGTTACAATAATTAAAGATAATGTTTAAAAAATTTTTAGAAAGGAATTATAAAGATGTTAAGTAAAAAAATCAGTTTAAAAAATAATAGCCAAAACAGAAATGAAAAAGGAATAACATTAGTGGCGTTAGTAATAACAGTAGTGGTAATGTTAATTTTAGCCGGAGTAGCAATAGCAGCAGTAGTAAATGGAGATGGATTATTTAATAAAGCAAGAGAATCAGCCGGAGTATATGAAAATGCAGCAAAAGAAGAAGGCGATACAATACAAAGTATGATAAATCAGATAGATGGATATATAGATGAAATAAATAATCCAAATAATCCAGTAGTAAAAGATATTGCTACAATAGGGGAAATAGTAACCGAAAATCAAACATATGATGGAAGATTAAAAGGAACATATAGTAATCGAGATTTGAGTTTATAAAAAATGAAAATATAAGAATTAGAAAAAATCGTATGTCGAATAATACAAGAATTTGACGTACGATTTTTCTTGACATAAAGTGAAAGATTGTGATAAAATTTTATCCAGAAATTATTTTTATTTCTAATATTTAGTACTAAAATTAAAAATATTGTAATTTGAAATAACAAAATTTAAAATAATAAAATCGCTACTTTGTTATAGCATAGATAGAATTCTTAAAGTAAATCGCTTTAGAAAAATCAATGTAATAACTTAGAGAACAAGTAAAAACTTAATATTTATAACATTTGAAATTTATATACTTTATATAACAAACAGATCAAAAGTTGTTGTTATCGTTCTATTAATTTTATAGTCAAATCATATTGACTATAAAGTTAAAATATGTTAAGATAAAGTTAGCAGAAATGGAGGAACATGATTAATACAGAAAATGAAAAAACAGACGTTGAAATCACACCAAGAACAGATATAATATTTAGAAATATATTTGGAAAAGAAGGAAACGAAGCTATATTGGAAGATTTTTTAGAAGGAATAATGGGCGAAAAAGTTAAGGTAAAAAAACTTCAAAGTAATGAGGAATTATCTGTAGAAAATATATATCAAAAAAGAGCAATACTTGATGTAAAAGCAGAACTAGAAGATAATAGAATAATAGATATAGAAATGCAGAATAAGGAATATTACTATTATAACAAAAGGTTACTATATTATCTAGGAAAAATAATAACAGGTCAAGTAAAAAAAGGAAAAAAATATACAGATATAAAAGAAATGATAATTATAAATATTTTGAATTATACATTACCAGATGTTCCTGAATACATAACGAAATGTCATATAACAAATGAAAACAAATACTATGTAAAAGAGGTAACGTTATATTATATACAGTTGCCAAGATTTCTAGAGGAAAGAAAACTTTTAGATCCAAATAGTAAATACGAAGATATAATAAAAAGTAAATTAGACGAATGGTGTGTATTTTTATGTGATGAAAATGAGGGGGTGAGAAATATGGCAGTAAAAACTAATCTAAGCTTAGAAGAAGCCGTAAGACAATATGAAGAACTTTCAGCAAGACCAGAAGTAGTAGAAATAGCATTTAGGAGACAAATGGCAGAAGCTGATATAAAATCAAATGAGGAATACATGAGACAAGCTGGAATTGAAGAAGGCAAAGCTGCTGGGCGAGCTGAAGGCAGACTAGAAGGAAAAGTAGAAGGAAAAGCTGAGGGTAGAATTGAAGGAATGATTTATAAGCAAAAAGAAATTGCAAAAAAAATGCTAGAACAAAAAGTAAATGTCCAGATAATAATTCAAGTAACAGGTTTAACTAGTGAAGAACTAGAAGAATTAAAAGAAAATTAGTAAGAAGATGGCATCCTACATTTATGGGTGCTCTCTTATTTATAAAAGAGTTGTAAATTTATCAAAAAAACCCTCCAACGTATCTTTAATAAAAGAAATGTTGGAGGGGAAGAATGTCAAAAGCGGAATAACCCGCGGGCGAAATCACGTGCAGCACGTCGTGCAACGCGTCTCTTTTCACGCTCTAGTTCCTGCTGGAACGTTCCCAGCGTGGAGTTACGATAAGCACGTTCAGCCTGACGCTGCATGCGCTGCTGTTCACGAAGAGCCTTACGCTGCATGCGCTGCTGTTCACGAATTTGCTTTCGAACTCTCTTACAAGAATAGTCGTTCACCAATAAGCGTTGACCATCTACCTCACAAAAAGTGGGTAAATTAGCACGGCGTGCCTTAATGTTTTCGTGAGCGTGGGCCGGAAGACCTAAGCAATCATTACCATGCATTGGACAACCGCGAACGGCTGTACCTTGGTGACATGTGCAACGTCTCTTGGCTGCCTCAGCCATATCAGGCGAGAACAAAACAAAAGAAAAGGCAACGAGAGCCATAACTATAATAGAGAAGAAATTCCGCATTTTAAACTCCTTTGCTTGAAATCTCAAGCAGTGTAAAAAAATAAAGTTAAACTATTAATATTATAGCATAAATTAAAAAAAAGTTCAAATTTTTATAAAAGCTTGATATACCTAATTTGTTCCAAGTTTAAGTTTTGAATAACTCTAATAGGTATATCAAGCTTTTTAAAATATATAATTATTGATTAATTATATTATTTATAGTACTCCAAATTTCAGGAGATTCATAACCTTTAGCCCAGAACGCTACACCACCAAGGTTATTTTCTATAACTAAATTTAGTTTAGCAGTAAGCGAACGTTCATCTTCTATCCACATTTTCTTTGTAGTATTTCCGTCTGCGTATTCAACATAATATTGAGCCACATCTTCTAACCAAGTTCTATTTTCATAAGCAGAAGTTGGTATAGCATTAGTAATGCTTCTCATATAAATAGCAGTACTTTCTACAGAACCGTCTGAATATTCTGTCCATAATCTAGTAAAGAAAGGTAACCCTAAAATAATTTTATTAGGTTCGATTTCTTCAGTTGTTAAAAATTTATTTAAACTTACTTTCATCCAGTCTAATCCAGCAGTTGTGCCAGCTTTAGAACTACTTGTGCCATATTGGTCGTAAGCCATAAATACTATATAATCACAATTATCTGCGATTGCATTTCTATCGTAACACATAGACCAATTAGCACTGCCATCAGGTGCAGTAACATCAACAGATAGTACCATACCTAACTCTTTTAACCTAGGATAAAGTTCAACAACAAATTGTGTAAACATATCTTTATCTTCTTCATACATATGCTCAAAATCAAGATTAATTCCATCTAATTCGTATTTTTGAGCTAATTCTAATATATTATTTATAGTTCTGTTTCTTAAATCGTAACTATTTAAAATTTCGCTTGTAGTCTCTATCATAGAATGATTAGTAACCATTGCCCAAACCTTGTAATTATTAGATTTTGCCCAGTTCAAATCTTCTAATATACTTGAACTAACATTTTCTATTATATTACCTTTTCCAAGTTCTTCTATTTCAAATAACATAGGTGAAAATACATTTAAACCTTCTATATAAGTAGTATCTGTAGACACATAAAAAGGTTCCCAAACCATATTTACTTTACCTTCAATTTGAGTAGTAGTAGTAACTTCAGTACGTACTACAGTTTCGTTTGTTAAATCTTTGCTTTTTACATATCCTATAACTCCGTTAGAAGTTCTAATTTCTGTCCAACCTTTTTCTTCATCTTTTTCTATAACAATAACTTGCTCATCTTTCTTTATTTTAGCAACCGTTCTAGAAAAAGTATCTTCTATAGATTTAACAGATAAATTTTTAGCAGCACTTGCTTTAACTTGTTCTCTAGAAAGAGTATCAACAGTTACAATATTTGTATCTGCATAATAATTTAATTCTATATTAAAAGACTCTAGTAATTCTGAAATAGGTATATAAATAGTTTCATCTCTTTCAAAAGCAGCTGTAGCAATAGTTTTTTCATCATCATTTATAGTTATTAAAGTATTATCTAAAAACATATTAGTAACTTTAGTATCGTAAGTTATAACAATACGCTTTTCATCTTCATTATAATATAAATAAGGATCAAAAAAGTTTGCAACATCTGGTCGAGATAAATATATATTATTATTTTCTATAATTAAATCATTCTTTAAATAAGCAGTTACATTGCTGTTGTTAATAACAAGATTAGTTTTATCCGTAATATCGTGATTTTTGTAGTTAGGTGCTTTTTCTAATATGAATAAAGCTAATAATAATAGTATGATTACAATTACAATATTTCTAATTAATTTAAATATATTAATCTTCGTACCTTCCTTAGCGCGCATTGCACGTGAACGCGTTTTTCTTTTTTCATTATTTTGATTTTCTTCCATAACTTATTACTCCTTATATTTTTATTTTTTTTAACAAAATCTATTATAATATATCATATATTTTTATAATTCACAAGTGAATAGTGAAATTTAATAAAATTTTAAATTAGTTAGAAAAATTAGTAAAACTTAAAATACAGCCATTATCAAAATGGCTATATTTCAAGTTCTTCTAGTTCTATTTAGGTTTATTTTTAGGATATGGAGCTGTTTCATTGGTTCTTAAAAGTAAGTAATCTGTGCTAGTATTATAAAAATCTGCTAATTTACATAGTGCTTCTATAGGAATACTTCTTTTACCAATTTCATAATATGAGTATGCAACTTGAGAAATATTTAACATTTCGCTTATTTGTTTTTGAGTAAAATCATTATCTTCTCTAAGATTTTTTATGCGAGTTTGCATTTTGTAAAATCCTTTCTAAAAAATTTTTTCTAAAAAATATTATAAAATAAAACAAAATGTTATATTGACTTTTAAAACAAATTGTTATACAATTAAGACGTAAAAAAGAGGAGGAAGAACAATGAAAAAATGTAAGAAAATTAATAATTCAAAAGGTATTACGCTAATAACTTTAGTTATTACTGTGGTAGTGATGTTGATACTAGCAGGAGTCGCAATATCAGCAATAGTAGGGGAAGGAAGTTTGTTTAGTAAAGTAGGTAATGCTAAAAACATATATGAAGAAGAAGCCATAGAAGAAGGAATTTTATTAACAAATATTTCTGATCAATTAGAAGATGAAATGTATGGAAAAGTAGAAAAGGTTAATGACACTGCACCAGGAATATTAGAAGGAGAAGGAACAGAAGTAAATCCATTTTTAATTAATAGCATTGAAGATTTAGTGGCTTTTTCAGAAAACGTAAAAAGCGGTATGACATATGAAAATCAATATGTACAGTTAGGACTAAGCTTAAATTTTAATTCTACAAAATCTTATGTAGATTATACAAGAAAAGATTTTATGGGATATGTTGGAGAATTAAGAAAAGCCTTAACAACAGAAACAGGTTTCAAAGGAATAGGAATGAATACGGCGGATGACGCAGATGGTATAAATAGTTTTAAAGGAAATTTTAATGGAAAGAACAATAAGATTATAAATTTATATATGAATATAAATAATGGAGAGGAATGGACAAGAGCAGGATTTTTTGGAAATAATTGTGGAGTTATAAATAATTTAGAATTAGTAAATTGTAATATAATAGGAATAACGACAGGTGATAATTCTGTACAATGTGGTGGAATTGTAGGACATAATTGGGGAGAAATAAATAATTGCATAGCTAGAGGAAAAATATATGGAGCAGCTCAAGGAACAGGCGGTGCATATATAGGTGGAGTTTGTGCATACAATAATGGAACTATTGATAAATGTGTTAATTATGCGGAATTAGATGTAGAAGGCAATAGAACTGGAATGGCCAGCATTGCTGGAATTACTGGTGGCAATGATGTCAGTGGAATTGTAAAAAATTCACAAAATCATGCGAAAATAGAGTTAAAGAATCGCGAAGCTGAATCTTTTTTCATAGGTGGAATTATAGGTTATGTGAAAGGCTCAGTCGAAAATTCAAGTAATTATTCGGATATTTATATCGAAGGAATTTCAACCAAAAGATATATATGTATAGCGGGAGTTACAGGATACTCAGCAAGTGATCCGACTAAACAAATTAGTGGAAGTTTTAATAAAGGAAATATTATATGTTTGAACTCAAATACTGACGAATTATTTGTTGCAGGTATAGCAGGTCGCTCAAATCTTATCAATAATTGCTATAATTTAGGAAATATAGAATGCATTAATAATAATTGGAATTCTCAATTAGCAGCGGGGGGAATTGCAGGTATTTTACTTAGTAGTGCTAAATGTCAAAATTCATATAATATTGGAAATATTAACATTCAAAGTAATGACGAAGAAATAGCACATATAGGTGGCATTATAGGAAGAAATGATGGAATAGTAGATAAATGTTATAATTTTTCAGAAAAAATAGCTGTCACATCAATTGGAGAAAATTATGTTGGAGGAATTGTTGGATGGAATAACTATAATCTAATTAATTCGTATAATAAGTTAAGAAATATGGAAGAATTAGGAATAGAATCTAATGGAGAAAACGCAATAAGAAACTGGGTAGGTGGAATTGCTGGATATAATTCTGGTAATGGAAGTATATCTCTATCTAAAAACGATGTAAAAGTATTAGCAGAAAATGGAAAATTAAATTATACAGGAGGCGTGTGTGGATATAACGGTGGCTCGGAAGGCAAATTTGGTATAGTTGATGAATGTGTATATAGAATGTATAGCGATTTAAATTATACTGCAATAGGAGGAGGAGTTAGTAGCGATAGCATGGACGGCTCAGAAGAATATGTAGTAACAGAAAAAATAATTGATGTTATAAATGGGGATAGTATGTTTAAAGAAGATACTAATAATATAAACAACGGCTATCCAGTATTAATATGGCAATAAAATAATTAAGCAATTGTTATAATTCACTGCTTTTATAATAAAACATACTATAGTACTTATATATTAATATTTTGCAAGCGAAGACCCGGATTGTTACACCTAAGCTTGTTTTTTGATAAAAAATATTAATATATAAGTACTACTAATATTTATTTAGATGTGAATTGTAACGAATCGTTAGTTACAGTTCAGTAAAAATTTTATAAAGACTTGATATATAGCTATTTTTAGTCAAAACATAGCTAGGGTATAACAATCCGGGTCTTGACTTGCAAATAGCTATATATCAAGCTTTCCATTTATCAGCACCTGAACTGTAACAATCGTTACTGAAATTTAATTTTTTTTATAAAAAACTCTTTTAAAATTTCAAAATATATAGTATAATATTAATGTGTGAAATTAATGAGAGGAGAATAAATATATGGGTATGTGGATATTATGGTTAATAGTCGCAGGATTCTTTTTCATACTAGAAATAGCAACTACAGGATTTTTAGCAATGTGGCTAGGCGTCGCAGGATTAATAACATTAGCATTAAGTTTCTTTGTAGATAATGTAGTAATACAAGTTATAGTATTTGCAGTTTCATCAGTAATACTAATACTTCTAACAAAGCCATTAGTAAAAAAATTCATAGACAAGAAAACAATACCTACTAATACAGATAGTTTAATGGGAAAAGAAGGAATTGTTATACAAACTATAGACAATATAAAATCTATAGGGCAAGTTAAATTACAAGGCGAAGTATGGTCTGCAAAATCTTTCGATGATGATAAAATCATAGAAAAGGGAACTCAAGTTGTAGTTAAAGATATTTCAGGTGTAAAATTAGTAGTAGAAGAATCTGAAAAAACTGAGGAAATTACGGCATAAGTTATAATATAGTTATAATATAATAAGAGTAAATAAAATATTGGAGGTAAAGTTATGATAGTATTTTTTATAATATTATTAATTATCGTAGTTATAGTTGCAGTAAAAACAATTAAAGTTGTTAAACAATCAGAGGTGTACATAATTGAAAGATTAGGAAAATTTAATAAAATAGCAGACGCAGGTCTTACAATAATTATACCATTTGTGGATCAAGTAAGAAGTGTTGTAAGTTTAAAACAACAAACAATGGATATTCCACCACAAGGCGTTATCACAAGAGATAATGTTACAATTACAATAGATACAGTTGTATTCTATAAAATTACAGACCCTGCAAAAGCAGTATACGAAATTCAATCTCTAAAAAAAGGTATTGAATATTTGGCGATTACAACAATTCGTGATATTGTTGGTAAAATGGATTTAGACTCTACATTTAGTTCAAGAGATGCAATAAATAATCAATTAAGATTAGTATTAGATGAATCAACAGACCAATGGGGTTGTAAAGTAGATAGAGTTGAAATTAAAGATATTACTCCACCAGCAGATATTAGAGATGCGATGGAAAAACAAATGAACGCAGAAAGAAATAAGAGAGCTGCAATTCTACAAGCCGAAGGAGAAAAACAATCTGCAATTACTATAGCAGAAGGACGTAAAGAAGCTGCTATATTAGAGGCAGAAGCAGATAGAGAATCTCAAATTAGAAGGGCAGCCGGTGAAGCTGAAGCTATAGTAAAAGTTGCAAATGCTAAAGCTCAAGAAATCCAAATGGTTTACGAATCAATTAAAAATGCAAATCCAGACGATAAATTAGTTCAATTAAAATCTTTAGAAGCATTAGAAGCAGTTGCTAAAGGTGAGGCTAACAAGGTATTTATCCCATTTGAAGCTACAGGTGCTTTATCAGCATTAGGAGCTGCAAGTGAAATCTTTGCAGATGGAAAAAAGAAAGATAAATAAAATAGAAAATAGCAAGTTACAATTCAATAATAGAACATATAACTTTTGCAAAAACTTGATATATAGCTATTTGCAAGTCAAGACCCGGATTGTGGCGCCTAAGCTTGTATTTTGGCTAAAAATAGCTATATATCAAGTTTTTATAAAATTTTTACTAAAATGTAACAATAGCAAGAGATTTTCTGTCGATAACTTCTTGCTATTTTTCTATTTTTGTTGTAAAATATTTCGTAAATAATATTAAGGATAAAAATTATTAATCGAAAGGAGAGTGAATTATATGTTAGAAAATCAAAATATTGAATTTAAAACTATTTGGAAAGATGAATATCTAAAATGGATATGCGGTATGGCAAATAGTAATGGAGGAATTATATATATTGGAAGAGATGATAAAGGAAATATTGTTGGTGTAAATAATGCTATTAAATTAGTAAAAGAAATTCCTAATAAAATAAAAGATACTATGGGAATTATAGCAGAAGTAAAATTAGAAGAAGAAAATGATTTATTAGATATTATTGTAAAAGTAGATAGTTATCCAGTACCTATAAGTTATCAAGGAAAGTTTTATTTAAGAAGTGGAAGTAATAATCATGAAGTTACAGGAAGTGAACTTGATAAATTTATGTTAGAAAGAGTAGGAAAACGTTGGGAAGATTTACCAGTTAAAAACGCGACATTTGAAGATTTAAGTGAAGAAGCTTTTAAAGTATTCAAAGAAAAAGCTGTAAAAAGCGGACGATTAAAAGCTGATGATATAGATATAGACAATGAAACATTGCTTAAAAATTTAGGATTATATGATGGAAAGTATTTGAACAAAGCCGCTATATTATTATTTGGAAAAGAGCCAAATAAATGGATTATAGGTTCTTATATAAAAATAGGTTTTTTCGAGAATGACGATGCTGATTTAAGATATCAAGACGAAATACAAGGACCTTTAATATTACAAGTTGATAAAGCTATTGAATTAATATATTTAAAATACTTAAAGGCACTTATTCACTATGAAGGAATACAAAGAGTAGAAGAATATATGTTCCCACAAGAGCGGATTTAGAGAAATTTTATTAAATAGTGTTAATCACAAGCAGTATGAAGAATGTAATCCTATTCAAGTAAGTATTTATGATGATAAAATTTATGTATGGAATGATGGAAAATTTCCAAAAGAATTGGCTTCTCAAAATTTATTTGAAAAACATTATTCAAAACCGTATAACCCATTAATTGCTCAAACATTTTTTAAGGCAGGGCTTATTGAATCTTGGGGAAGAGGATTTGAAAAAATAAAAAAGGAATGTGAGTTATCAAATACACCTATACCGGAAATTAATATAAAAGAAAATGGAGTAATGGTAAAGTGTATGGCTTCTTCGACTTATATGAATTTATTAGAACAGTTACAAAATAAAAATGTCCGCAAAAATGTCCATAAAGATGTCCACAAAGATGTCCATAAAAATAACAATGATGAATTGACTAAAATTGAAAAGCAAATATTAGAAATTATAGAAGAAAACCCTAAAATAACACAGTCAAATATAGCTTCTAAATTGAAAACGGTATCTAAAACGATACAAAGAGGAATTGCAAGGTTAAAGGAAAAAGAAATAATAGAGAGAATAGGTTCAAATAGGAATGGATATTGGAAAATAAGAAAAATAAAATAAAAAAACTCTTGTATTTTCAAGAGTTTTTTTGTATAATAGATAAGTAAAAAAGGAAAAAATGGAGGAATGTTTATGATATATTCAGAAGAAGTAGAAAAAATGTGTCCAGTAAAAAAAGGAGCAAATCATGGACCAGCACCTATACCAGAGGAAGGAAAATGGGTAAAAGCAAAGGAAATTAAAGATATTTCAGGCTTAACACATGGAATTGGTTGGTGTGCGCCTCAACAAGGAGCATGTAAATTAACTTTAAATATTAAGGAAGGTATAATTCAAGAAGCATTAGTAGAAACAATAGGGTGTTCAGGAATGACTCATTCAGCCGCTATGGCAGCGGAAATTTTAACAGGTAAAACTATATTAGAAGCATTAAATACAGACTTAGTATGCGATGCTATAAATGTAGCTATGAGAGAGCTATTTTTACAAATAGTATATGGAAGAAGTCAATCAGCTTTTTCAGAAGGTGGACTTGCAATAGGAGCAGGACTAGAAGATTTAGGAAAAGGCCATAGAAGCCAAGTTGGAACTACATATAGCACAGTAGTAAAAGGTCCAAGATATTTAGATTTAGCAGAAGGATATATTACAGATTTAGGATTAAATGAATATGACGAAATTATTGGGTATAAATTTGTAAATTTAGGGAAGATGATGGATAATATTAAATCTGGTATGGAGCCACTAGAAGCAATAGAAAAAGCAAGTGGTAAGTATGGTAGATTTGATGAAGCTGTTAAAGTA
Source organism: uncultured Clostridia bacterium (assembly GCA_944391575.1). Taxonomy (GTDB): domain Bacteria; phylum Bacillota; class Clostridia; order TANB77; family CAG-508; genus CALXUC01. The sequence goes on from CALXUC010000008.1 coordinate 21,749, forward strand.
ATAGATCCAAGAAAAGAGTAGGAGAAAAAGGAGGAATAGTAAATGGCGATTTTTGAAGGTTATGAAAGAAGAATTGAAAATATAAATAAAGTTTTAAATAAACATGGAATATCAGATATAGAAGAAGCTAAAAAAATATGTGATGATAAAGGAGTAGACGTATATAATATAGTAAAAGGTATACAACCAATATGTTTTGAAAATGCTTGTTGGGCATATACTGTGGGAGCTGCAATAGCAATTAAAAATAACACTAAAAAAGCAGAAGAAGCAGCAAAATTTATAGGAGAAGGATTACAATCTTTCTGTATACCAGGTTCAGTAGCTGATGATAGAAAAGTAGGATTAGGACATGGTAATTTAGCAGCAATGTTATTAAATGAAAATACAAAATGTTTTGCATTTTTAGCAGGACATGAATCTTTTGCAGCAGCAGAAGGTGCAATAGGAATTGCAAAATCTGCTAATAAAGTAAGAAAAGAACCATTAAGAGTAATATTAAATGGGTTAGGAAAAGATGCGGCACAAATAATATCAAGAATAAATGGATTTACATACGTTCAAACAGAATTTGATTACTATACAGGAAAATTAAAAATAGTAAGAGAAATTCAACATTCAAAAGGTGAAAGAGGTAAAGTAAGGTGTTATGGTGCAGATGATGTAAGAGAAGGTGTAGCAATAATGCAATATGAAAAGGTAGACGTATCTATAACAGGAAACTCTACAAACCCAACACGTTTCCAACACCCAGTAGCAGGAACTTATAAAAAAGAATGTGTAGAACAAGGTAAAAAATATTTCTCAGTAGCATCTGGTGGAGGAACAGGAAGAACATTACACCCAGACAATATGGCAGCAGGCCCAGCATCTTATGGAATGACAGATACAATGGGAAGAATGCACTCAGACGCACAATTTGCAGGTTCATCATCAGTACCAGCCCACGTAGAAATGATGGGACTAATAGGAATGGGAAATAACCCTATGGTAGGAGCTACAGTAGCGGTATCAGTTGCCATAGAAGAAGCTATGAAATAAAATAAAAATTTAATAGGAGTATAAAATTATGGGAGATATTCTAGACAAAGTCAACACACCAGAAGACCTAAGAAAATTAACATTAGAAGAAAAAGAAGAATTAGCAGAAGACTTACGAAAATTCATATTAGAAACAGTATCAAAAACAGGAGGACATTTAGCTTCTAATTTAGGTGTAGTTGAACTTACTATTGCATTACATAGCATATTTAATACTCCTACAGATAAACTAATATGGGACGTAGGACATCAAAGTTACGTACATAAAATATTAACAGGTAGAAAAGACAAAATGGGGACATTGAGAAAGTTAGACGGCTTATCTGGCTTCCCTAAAAGAAGCGAGTCTGAATATGATGTTTTTGAAACTGGACATAGTAGTACATCTATTTCGGCTGCTTTAGGTATGGCAAGAGCTAGAGATGTTTTAAATGAAGATTATGAAGTTATTGCTGTTATCGGAGATGGTGCGTTAACTGGTGGAATGGCAGAAGAAGCTTTAAATGATGCGGGAAGCAGTGGTTCTAATATAATTGTTATATTAAATGATAACGAAATGAGTATATCTAAAAACGTAGGTGGAATTTCTATGTTTTTAAGCAAATTGCGTAGTAAAAAACTATATACTGCTTCAAATAAAAAGATAAAAGAAATTACTATGAAAATTCCATATTTAGGTGAAAAGTTAGTAGATTTAGCTAGAAGGATTAAAGATATGTTGAAACAATTCTTTTTACCTAATATGTATTTTGAAGATATAGGATTTACATATTTAGGCCCTGTAGATGGTCATAATATAGAAAAATTAGAAAGTATATTATCAAAAGCAAAAGAGCTTCAAGGACCAGTATTAGTTCATGTTATTACTAAAAAGGGAAAGGGATATAAAATAGCAGAAGATAATCCATCTAAATTTCATGGTATTTCAAGTTTTGATATTGATACTGGCGAGAAAGTAAAAAAATCTGAAAAAGATTATTCAAAAGTATTTGGAGAAACTTTAGTAAACTTAGCAGAAAAAGATGAAAAAATAGTAGCAATAACAGCGGCTATGAAAGATGGAACTGGGTTAAAAGATTTTGCAGATAAATATCCTAAAAGATTTTTTGATGTTGGTATTGCGGAACAACATGCTCTTTGTATGGCAGCAGGAATGGCGAGAGCTGGTCTAAAACCAGTAGTAGCAATATATTCTTCTTTCTTACAAAGAGGATATGACCAAGTAATTCACGATATATGTATGCAAGAATTACCAGTAGTAATAGGTATAGATAGAGCAGGAATAGTTGGAAACGATGGCGAAACACATCAAGGTATTTTTGATTTATCTTTCTTATCAATAGTTCCAAATTTAACAGTATTAGCACCGAAAGATTTTCAAGAATTTGAAAAGATGTTAGAATTTTGTATAAATTATTCTAAACCTATAGCAATAAGGTATCCTAGAGGCGGAGAAAGCAAATATAAATTTAATACTTGCGCAGATATTCAATTAGGCAAAGCTGAAATTGTAAAAGAAGGTAAAGATATAACTGTACTTGCAATAGGAAAAATGGTATCAAGAGCAATGGAAGCAATAGAAGAATTAGAAAATAAAGAAATAGATGTAGAAGTAATAAATGCAAGATTTTTAAATCCACTAGATAAAGAAAAAATATTAGAATCTATAAATAAAACTAAGAAAATAATAATTATAGAGGATAATGTTATAGAAGGTGGATTAGGAACTAAAATAGAAGAATTAATTGTAGAGGAAAATATAGAAGGGGTAAAATGTACAAAAATCGCATATCCAGTAGATTTCATAAAACAAGGTAGTGTAGATGAAATTGAAAAAAGGTATGGGCTAGATAAAAAAAGTATTGCTAAAAAGATAGAAATGTTGTATAATATTGAGGAAAATATAGTAAAGGAATGAGATTAAATGAATAAAAGATTATATGAATATAGACATATTAATGATTTAAAAGATATGTTGGAACAAAGCGCAAAACTTTTTGACGACAAGCCAGCATTTATATTTAAAACAGATAAACCAGATAAATATGATTCTATAGATTATGATGATTTTAAAGAGCAAGTAGATGAATTAGGTACAGCTTTAATAGATATGGGGTTAAAAGATAAAAGAATAGCTGTAATAGGCGAGAATAGATATGAATGGGCTTTATCTTATATGGCAGTAGTTGCAGGTACTGGAGTAGTAGTACCGCTAGATAAATCTCTACCTGAAGGAGAAATAGAATCTTTAATAATGCGTTCAGATGTAGAAGCAATTTTCTACACAAAAACATATAAAGATATAATGAAAAGAATTCGTGAAGAGAATAAATATAATTTAAAATATTTTATATGTATGGATAAAGAAAATTTACAAGATGGCGAATTATATATTTATGATTTAAAAGAAAAGGGCGAAGAACTAATAAAAAAAGGAAATAGAGAGTTTTTAGATGCTAAAATAGATAATGAAAAGATGTCTATAATGTTATTCACATCAGGAACAACTTCTATGTCTAAAGCAGTAATGTTAAGCCAAAAAAATATATGTACAAACTTAATGGATATTGCTTCTGTAATAAAATTAGATGAAAACGATACTATGTTATCATTCTTACCATTGCACCACACATTTGAATGTACAGTTGGCTTCTTATATCCAATTTATTCAGGTGCTAAAATAGCATATTGTGAAGGGATTAGACATATAGCAGATAATATAAAAGATTATCACGTAACAGCAATGATTTCTGTGCCAGTTTTATTTGAAACTATGTATAAAAAAGTAATGAAAACTATTGAAAAACAAGGAAAAATGAAAAAGGTTCAAACAGGTATAAAAATAAGCAATTTCTTATTAAAATTTGGAATAGATATAAGAAGAAAACTTTTCAAAGAAATACATGATAAATTAGGTGGAAAAGTAAGATTATTTGTTAATGGAGCAGCAGCTTTAGATAAAGAAACTGAAATAGGATTTAATGCATTAGGCTTTAAAATTGTACAAGGTTATGGACTAACAGAAACATCTCCAGTAGTAGCCGCAGGAAATGACAAGTATACTAAAATAGGTTCAATCGGAAAAGTATTTCCAAGTGTTGAAGTTAAAATAGTAGATAAAGAAGAAGATGGAGTTGGAGAAATTGCTGTAAAAGGTGATAGCGTAATGTTAGGATACTACAATAATGATGAAGCAAATAAAGCTGTATTCCAAGATGGATGGTTTTTAACAGGAGATTTAGGATATATGGACGACGAGGATTTCTTGCACATAGTAAGTCGTAAGAAAAATGTAATAGTATTGAAAAATGGTAAAAATATATATCCAGAAGAATTAGAAAATTTAGTAAATAAAATACCTGGAGTAAAGGAATCTTTTGTATATGGAAAGCCAGATAGAGATGACGACTTAAAGATTTGTGTAAAAGTAGTATATGATCAAGAGGTTCTAAAAGCTGAACAAAATTTAGAAAAAGAAGAAGACATAAAAGACTTTATATGGAGCAAAATAAAAGAAATAAATAAAACAATGCCAGCATACAAATATATAAGAGAGTTAACTATAACTCAAGAAGAACTAATAAAGACAACTACTCAAAAAGTAAAAAGACATGAGGAAATGAAAAGAATATAGGTGGTGTTTTTGATGAATGATAAAGAAATTTTAAAACTTGGAATAGAAAGAGCCATGGAAACAATGGAGAAAAATTTTGGAGGACCTTTCGGAGCAGTTGTTATAGATAAAAATGGCGACATAGTTTCAATAGCTTCTAATACCGTATTAAAAGATAATGATCCAACAGCACATGCAGAAGTAAATGCAATAAGAAAAGCATGTGAAAAATTAAATACTTATGATTTAAAAGATTGCATATTATATACAACATGTTATCCATGTCCTATGTGTTTAAGTGCTACAATATGGGCAAATATAAAGAAAATATATTATGCAGCTACAAAAGAAGATGCAGCAAAAATAGGATTTAGAGATGATTATATATATGAGTTCATAAATAAGAATTGCGATGACAAAAGTGTTTTAGAAATTGTAAGTATGGACAAAGAAGAAGTTCTAGAATTATTTAAAAAGTATGAGGAAGAAAAAAAGACAATATATTAGGTAATTTGACAATAATAATATAAAAATTTAGACTGTTGACAAAGTATAAATATTTTGTTCAACAGTCTTTTTTTTTTAAATTATATATTTTATAATCGATAAAACAGTATCAACTATGAAAATCAAAACAATTAAATATAAAATAATATGTTGGAGAACATAATTAGTTCTATTCATTGCAAAATTAGTAAATTTCTTAATTGTAGGATGTATATAATTCATAAATAAAATTCCAAAAATTCCCCAAATAACAGAAAACCATAATGCAATTCTTCCATTAATATTTAGAAAGTCATTAGAATAATCCCAAAATTTCATACCAAATAAAGCGTCAAGCCCATAACCTACTAAATACTCAAAAACCGAAAAAATAACTGCAGACATTATGAAGAGGGTAATTTTATTTTTATCAAAACGTTTTAAAGTAACTAATAAAATAAGAGCTCCATAGCCATATATAGGACAAAGAGGGCCATATAAAAAGCCTCTTTTTTCAAAATGGCCTACTATATATACGCAATAAACTGTTTCTAAAATCCATCCTATAATTGCGTATATAAAGAAAAAGATAACAAGCATTTGTAAATCTGTTAAAGGCGTATTAAATTTATTTTTTAGATTGTTAATTAAATTAGTATTTTTCTTTACTTCAATTTCTTCTTCCATAAAAGTATACTCCTTTAATATAAATTATCTTTTATAATGATACCAAAAAAAATAAAAAAAGTAAAGATGTGAATGAAATTTTTCTAATTTACAAATTACTTTATAATGGTATATTTTGCAAAGCACTTGAAAATACTAGTCTAAAATTGAAAATCTCGGCTTGCAAAAGAATATAGAAATTCTAAAGCTTTATAATGGCGCCTTTTCACTTAGTCCTCGCTTAGGCTCGACGTGAACATTTTCCATTATAAAGCTCAAGAATTTCTAATATTCTTTTACTGCACATTCGATTTTAATTTAATCCTAGTATTTTCAGGTGTTTTAAGTAAAGCACCATTATCCTGTAACGTAACAATGTTTTTAATATTATTTTCAGGGAAATTTAATCATATTACAAAAATATTACGTTTTTTCTCCATTTCTTTCTATTTCTCTTTTTACTGCAAATATCTTTTTTAATTCTTTCCATTCTGTTATATAATTTGTAAAGTATGCTACTTCATTTAATACATAACAGGTTCTCTTTTCTATTCTATCTCTACTTTTTTCTAATATAATATATATTTCGTATTCACATTCTTTGTCTGTTATATCCATATGTCTGTTATCAAACATTGCATATACTTTTTTGTAAAATCTCCCTTGATTTGATTTTAGCTGTAATACATAATCTCCATTATCTATTATTCTTTCAGCTGTTTCTTTCTGACAATGCATCGCATCCATTGTTATTACTACTTCTTTTATATCTAACTCATCTATTAATTCTCTTACTGCTGGTATTTCATTACTTTTACTTTCTATTGTTTTTTGTCCTAAACTTACAGTGTTATCTGCTAATAGTGCTGTTATTATATGCATTGGTTTTTCATATTCTTTCATTTTTGATGTACTACATATTGTTTTTTCATCTATTGCTATCTCTTTCTCTGTAACTTTCATTTTAACTTGAAATACATCACTAAATATTCCATATAAACATAATTCTAAATAATTAGGGTTTATAATATTTATTATATTAGATAATGTACTTAAACAAGGAATTTTTTCTAATTCTGTTTTTTTTTTAGTCTAATTTTTCTTCTCCAAATTCTATTATTGCTTCTAAATCCTTACATCCAGAAATCATTCCACATATTATTAGAAACAAAACATCTAACAGCCTATATCTTATATGTGCTTGACTTCTTACATCTTTTACTAATTCAAAATATATATCAAAATTTTCTATTATATTCATTTTCATCACCAATAATATCTTACCATATTATATATTTTTTTCAAATTATTCTTTATAATATTTTTGTAATATGGTTAAATTTCCCTTCATTTTATTTTGTTGTTCTTGACAAATGGGATAAATTGTATTATAATAATAGAAGTGGTAAAGATTAGAAAAATAATATTAAGTAAATAAAAGATAAATATAATCAGTATAATGTTATTTATTCTGATATATATTTTGAAAATAATTTAGGAGATTATAAGAGAAACGTACTATGAATAAAGATGTAAATTGTGTAGAAATATAAGAAATGATAAATATTAGGAGATGATTTAAGATGTGTAGACTTCATCATGTTGCAATTGCAACGACATGTTTTGATGAATATAAAGAACTTTTCAAAAAGTTAGGAATGGTTATAAAGAGAGAAGTTGGACAAATTCCAACAAGGCAAATTTGGTTTTACGAGGGAATACAATTAAAAGAGGTTAGTTCCTTGGAACACGGAACGAATGTAGAACATATTGCACTAGCAACTAAAGATATTGATGAAACCATCAAAATTGCTTTATCAAATGGGTGCAAATTAGATCCGCGTGGAAACAACTGGTTTATTCTTTCAAATGGAACAGAAATTGAATTAATGAAAGAAGATTATTAGATAAGAAAAAATTTATAATTATAATAACAGATATAATTGGGTATAATTAGGAGGAAAATATGAAAATAGGAATTATAGGGGTAGGATTTGCTGGTCAATTACACTCAAAAGTGATAGAAATGTTTTGTTCAGACATATATTACGTTTATGATGTTACAGCACGTGTTGCACAAGAATTTGCAAAAACACATAAATGTCAAGCTGTTAATACTCTTGATGAATTATATGATAAGACAGATGCTGTTATTATAGCAACGCCAACGTTTACACATTATAGTCTAGTAATGGAAGCGATGCAAAAAGGAAAGCATGTTTTATGTGAAAAACCTATGTCACTTCGAGTTGCAGAATCTGAAAAGATGCTTGCTATGTCTAGGGAAAAAAATCTAATTTGTGCAATTGGTTTTAATTACCGTTTCTTTGAGATAACTGAAATCTTGAAAAAACAAAATTTAATAGGAGAGATGTATCATATTCGTATATTGATAAAAAGACTTTTTAGAAATGATTGGCATAATAAGGAAAATGGTGTTTTGTCTGATTTGGGGATTCATCTCATTGATTACATAACCTATTTATGCAATCAGTGTATAAATTTGACTACTTGCAAAGTAAATAGAAAATATATAGAAAATTGGGATTATAGTTCTAATGTATCAGGTGAAACTGAGAACGGAATATCTTTTGAATTAGTTGCTTCAAGAACAACAAATCCAGATGAGGTTCAATTTAATATTGAAATTGTGGGAACAAAAGCTACATTTAGATATGATTCTAGACAAGAGCTTATTTATGAAATAGAAAAAAATGATGGTTCATATATATATAATTTTAAAAAAAATGAAAGAACAGAAGGTTTTTTTGATTTTACAGACTCTATATTAAGACAAGACATAACTTGGATTAGAGCAATATCTGGTGAAAGTGTAAAAACAATAGCTACGTTTGAAGATGGTTTTCGTGCTCAAAAAGCACTTGAATTCTTTCTTTCAAAAAAATAGAATAGAAAAAGGAGAATTTATGAAAAAAATATTTATAGCGTGTCCTATATCAAAATATATAGATGGAAAGCGATTTATTAATGATGATTTCAGGACTTTTATTCAAAAATTGTACAATATATGTCATGAATATGTACCAGAAGTTTTTCTTGCTTTACAGCGAGAAGAATATGGAAAAAAATTAATGAAGGACACTTGCACGGTACTTGATTTTAACGAAATGAAAACAACAGATTTTGTTGTCGCAATTCCAGATGATTCCATGGGAGTTGCAGTGGAACTTGGTTGGGCAAGCTGTATGAAAATAAAAATTCTACTTCTTCTTGACCGTAATCAAAGATATACACCCCTGATTTCAGGTTTGAAAGATATTACATATACAGAAATTATTTGGTATGATGACAAATTAGATAAAAAAGTTTTATCTGATGTGGAAACAGTACTTCGAAAAAAAGTAAAGAATAGTGAGGAAATATATGAATAAAATATTTATAGCGTGTCCATTTATTAAATTTATAAAAGGAACTACTTTTATAAACAATAATTTTCGCAAATTTACAGAAGATTTATATGATTTATGCGATAAATATGCTTCAGAAGTGTTTCTTGCTTTAAAAAGAGAAGAATATGGAGCTAAACCACTTGTTTCTTATTCTTGCTCTATGGATTTAAATGAAGCTAAAAATGCAGATCTTGTTATTGCTATTCCTGATGATTCCATGGGGGTTGCCGTTGAACTTGGTTGGATGAGTGCTATGGGGAAAACAGTGATACTTGTATTAAAGAAAAATCAAAGTTATACACCACTTGTTGCTGATATTCATAAGATTACACCAGGAAAAGTGATTTTTTATGAAAATGAAGAAAGAAATTCCTTGCCAGATATTGAAGAGGCTTTGGATTATTATAAAAGATTAATAGACGGGGATGTGGAATAGAATGAATGATATAAAAGTTTTGTATCTTCGAATCAATCAATATTGTAATGCACATTGCTATATGTGTGATTTTTGGAAAAATAGCAAGAGTGAGATTACAGATGAAAAGTTTGAAAACATACTTAATATTATGAAAAAAGTTGAATTAATTAGGTTTACAGGAGGCGAACCTCTTCTTTGCGAAAAGTTACCTCAGTATATTGCAAAATGCCATTTGAGAGGTATAAAAACATCTGTTATTACCAATGGTTTAATTTTGGATACAAAGCTAGATGCATTAGTCGAAAGTGGACTTGATCAGATTGTCATTAGTGTAGATGGTAGTACATCTGAATTGCATGATTCATTAAGAGGAACAAAAGGTCTTTGGAAAAAAATTGATAAAACATTGGAGCAAATTGTAAAAGAATATCCATCATTGCATATTCGAGTAAATACAGTTGTTAGCGAAAAAAACTTATCTGATCTTCCTAACCTTGTTCAATGGCTTGAGAAACGTCAAGTAGAACAATGGTCTATTATTCCAATTAAACTAGATACATATAAATGGCATAACAAAATTACATTAGAAGATTTTAAACGCGAATATCTTAATTTCCAAAAGTCTATAGAAAAATGCAATATAGAATTGATGGGATATTCAGCAGTTTGGGCAGGTAACATTGAAAATTTCTGGAAAGGGGACGGTTATATTAGACCAAAAGGTAACTGTTATCTTACACGTATGGTTGGTTTCTATGATCCGTTTCTAGATCATCTTTATCCATGCAACTGCATTCCTCATCGAAAGCTATCGTTTTCTAGCACTAGAGGAGAAAAAGACTGGTATTTTGAGCATGGACATGAATATTGTAAGGGGTGTGAGCCATTGAATGCTTATTGTGCTGATTTTCCAGAGAAAATCAAAGAAAATATTTTTAATTTTTAGGAGATGTTATGAAAGTATTAGCTTGTGCGATTGGATTTGGTCTTGGACCAGGTGGTAAATTATGTTCTATTGTCAATTATAATAAACAATATGAATGGTATGCTTGTGGAGATGAACTTGATTTATCTATTTATAAGAAAAATCCTTTTATAGATACTTGTTGGTCCAAAGATGAAAAGGTTATTGAAAATTTTATAAAAAAATATGATATTAAATATGCTATAGATGTTTTAGATCCAGATTTGGCTATATTCTTGAAAGGCATGGGAGTGAAAGTAATTTATGTAGATAGTATTCCTTTTATTTGGACAAAGGCAGATCTTATTCCATATGATGTAGATTATTATTGTGCACAAAAATACCCTAACTATTTTAAGAGTTCGGTGTTAGAACCAATTAGAAATTTTGTATGGGTAGATCCTATTATTTCAGAAAAAACACCAAAACAAACGAAAAGTGGTAGTATCATAAACTTTGGAGGACTTCATTCGCCTTTTGGGGAAGGAAAAGAATACTTTGAGCTGATAATGAAAGCAATACTTTTTGCTTTGCCTGATAGAAATATTCATATCGTAGGGGGAAAAAATGTGGTAAATTTGGCAAGAAAATTATTTCCAGAGCTTCCATGTGATACTTATGCTCATGAAGATTTCCTAGAGCTTGTATCAGGAGCAGAACTTTTTATTACTTCTCCTGGTTTGACTACGATATATGAAACTTGTGACATGGATATCAAAACAATAGTTATGCCTCCTCAAAATTTAAGTCAATTTTACAATGCCTTAATTGCTGAAAAAATTTGTAAGAATGCAAAAGTATTAAAATGGAACCATAATAATTTGAATTTTGATTATCTTCAACGCTTTAAAGACAGAGCAGAAGAAGAAACCGTGAAATATATCTATGAACAGATTAGAATTCTTTCTAATGATGAAAAATATATAAGAGAATTTAAGCAATATGTGTCAAATAAATTAAAAGATAATTTTATAGTGAATAAAACAAATGCAAATTATTTTAGGGGGAATGGTGTAATGGAAATTTCTGAAATTCTTTATAAAATGATGTGGAAAATATGATACTTTTGATATGTTTTTTCTTTAAAATTTAGTTCAAGTTTTGAGAGAAAAATATTATGAGAAATACAATATATGAATTAAAGAAAATTGCTATTTACCTAATATTGTTTTTTATAGTTAGAAATTGTTTTTTGGAGAAATAGTATGGAATATATAAAAATAAATAATCAAAAAATTTTTGTGTTAGAAAAGGAAGGACACAAACTCTTTTATAATAATATTAATGGTAAACTTGCAGTAGCTGAAAAAGTAGAGTATTTGGAAAAAGATTTTTTTGAATCTGCTCAAGATATTAACGTTGATTTGGATGAAATTAGCTATGAGCAATTGTATTTGGCAGTGTCAGAAAGTTGCAATTTTCGCTGTAAATATTGTCGTCAGAAAAAAGTTTCAACAATTGTTAATATGACAAAGGAAGATATAAAAAATGCTATTGACACATTTTATTCTGTCGCTGTAAAACCAAAAAGTATTGTTTTTTTTGGTGGAGAACCACTTCTCAATATAGAGGGAATTAGATATGCAATTGAATATGTTCATAGTTTTGATCGAGAAGTTCGATTTTCGACAGTAATTAATGGTTCTCTTTGTACAAAAGAAATTGCACATTTTTTTGCAGAAAATCAGGTAGAAGTAATTGTATCTTTGGACGGACCGGAAGAACTCCATAATAAGGCGAGGATTAATGCTTGTCAGGAAGGTACTTATCATGAGGCTATTCGTGGATATCATTATTTGAAAGAAGCAGGTTGTATAACAGGAATTACTGTAGTCATTGGACCTCATAATGAAAAATATTTTGATAAATTGGTTGATTGGTCTATTGCATTACAACCAAATAGTCTTGGGTTTTGTTTGCCTCATGGAGATGAGAATAATTTTGCAATGAAACTTCTGTCTTTTAACGAAGTTCATAGAAAAATGATTGAATCCTTTGAGATTCTGCATAAAAATGGTATATATCTTGTTCAGGTAGGGCAAAAAATGGAAGCTTTTATTTTAGGGTATTCGATTCCATATGAATGCAAGGCTTGTGGAAAGCGTATTGTTGCTTGTCCGAATAAAAAATTTGGAATTTGTGAGGGGCCAATTACAAGACATGAAATGTTTTATGATAGTATAGATAAGCTTCCTGAATGTATTCATGAATATAGGAAAACATCTCCGTTTTTTAATAATTCCTGCCGTTCTTGTATTGCATACCGTATTTGTGGTGGCAGTTGTGTTTATGACAAGTTAACACGATTTGGTCGTACAGATATTCAAGATAAATGCCGTTGTGGGCTAAATAAGATGATAGCAGAGAAATCAATGAAGTATATTATAGAACATCTACCAGTATTTAACAGTAGTCATATTTTTACTGAAGAAGATAGAAAATTATTGCATGGTAAATTAACTATATAGTGGGGTGAATGTATAAGGTGGAAAATATAAAGGTCTTAGACGAAAAAAAAGAGTTTATTCAGAAAATATTTAGATTGTTTGATTCAAAAGAAGATTTAAATAAAAGTTTGCTTGGCACTGGTTATAGTGGAAGTGTTTGGAAAATTTCTGACAAATTGTGTTTGAAAGTTCGCCCAATGACCTATTATACAGAGATTCCAGAAAATTTTAAAAAATGTGAAAATCTTTGTGTTCCATTAAAGACGTTTATATCACAATCGGGCAAATATATTGGATTCGTTCAGAAATATTTAAATCTTCAAAATTTAGAATATTTAATAAAAAATGAGATTAAGCTATCAGAAAAACAGGCAGCAAATGTTTTATGTGATATATTGAAAGGGTTAAAGGTAATCCATGAAAATGGCTACGTTCATCGAGATTTTCATCCTGGAAATATTATGCTTACGACAAAGGACAGGAACGTTATGGCGGCAATTATTGATTTTGATGAGATGAAATGTACAACGCCAGAAACAAGGGCATGTTTTCAATACAATGGATATCAAGCACCTGAAATTGTTTTTAACAATGATATATATAATGATAAATCAGAAATGTTCACAATGGGTATCATTTTATGGGAATTAATACAAGGAAAGTGTCCTTTTGGAGGTTACAATTTTTTTGGCAAAGTAGTTGAAGAATCTTGGGACAAGTATACACAAAATCGAGAATTTTATAATGATAGAGTTAAAGTTGCACTAATGACACTTCCAAATTATTTAGGAAAAACAGAAGGAATTTCTGATGAATGTGCAAGTTTACTGCGTTTATTATTGGATTTTAATAGAGCTAATCGTATAACTGCAAAAGAAGCTCTTAAGCATCCTTTCTTTAGGAGAAGTCTAGAAAATGAATATCAGAATAAAACAGAATATGGTATAAATAATAAAAATATTATATACATGTCAGAAAGAGAGTAGAAGTATTAAAAGAAATATCATATGATTAATGATATAGTATTATGTGGAGGAAATAATGGATAATAAAGTAAAAGTATGTCTAATTGGTTCTGGATTTGTTGGAAAAAAGCACGCTGCAGCATATAGAAATCAAAGTGATGCAAAGTTACAGGTTGTATGTGACACAAATGAAGATTCAGCAAAACTAGTGGCAGAAGAGTACGGTTTTGAAAGAGTAGAAACAAATTGGTATAAGGCAGTGGTTGCAGAAGATGTAGATCTTGTTTGCGTTTGTGTTCCAAATAATCTACATTTTGAGATAGTTTCAGAGGCCATTAAACATAGAAAACATATTAGTTGTGAAAAGCCCCTAGGTTTAAATAGTAGTGAGTCGGAAAAACTTGTATTGCTTGCAAAAGAAAAAGGAATAGTTGCAGATTGTTGCTATAATATAATTCGCATTCCCGCAATTACATACGCAAAAAAAATAATTAGTTCGGGAGATTTAGGAAAAATAGTTTGTTTTCGTGGAAAGTATGATAATGATAGATTGGCTGATCCCAATATTACTTTTGAGTGGAGAATGTTAAAGAAAAATTCAATAGGTGGTTCACTTTGTGATTTAGCAATTAATATTTTGGCAGTGTCACAATTTTTAGTGGGAGATATTGTGTCCGTATGTGGAATGACCGATATTATTCATTTGAAAAGGAAAGATTCTAATGGAAATTTAATTGATGTTGAGAATGATGATATTGCCCAATTTATTTGTTCATACCAAAATGGAGCTATGGGATATATTTCATCCAATCGCGTAGCACCAGGAAGTAAGCAGGATATGCAATTTGAAATTCAATTTACAAAAGGAGCCATTAGATTTTCTATGGAACGAATGAATGAAATTCAAATCTATAAATCCGGTGAAAATGGTTTTTCGACTGTTATTTCGGACAAACAAGGTTGGTTTTGCATTGGATATGAAGAATTAAAAACATTGGATGCTCAAGTAATGTTAAATAATATAAAAAATAAAGCATGTCCTGATACTGATTTTCGTTTTGCTACCAAAATCGACTATGTGATTGAAAGTGCATTGGAGTCAGCAATTAAAAGGACATGGATAAATGTTAAATCCTATTCTTTATAACAAATAGAATAGTATTAGGGCAAAAGAATAAGGAAAATTTATAAAAAAGATTAACTATTATAAAATAATAGTTGGGTATTTTACTTTAAATGCTATAAATTTCAAAGAAAAAAGAGACTTTGACAGAGAGGAATAATTCAATTATTTAAAGCAAAACTATTATTATGATTGGAAATTTTGAAAATATAGCTTTCTAAAATACAATTTATATGTATAATAATTAAATAAGAAAAACTAAACAGTTGTAATTTTTTTTAAGTATGTTATAATTTTGAACAGAAATATTATTTAAAAGGAGTGATATTTATGATAGATATACATATGCATACAATATATTCAGATGGAGATAAAACGGTAGAAGAAATATTGAAAATGTGTGAAGAAAAAGATTTAGAATATGCATCAATAACTGATCATAACACATGTAAACAATATGAAGATGAGGCTTTAAATAAGAATATTTTTACAGGAAAGATAATAAAGGGTGTTGAAATGAATGCAACATTTAAAAACAAAAAAATAGAAGTTTTGGGTTATAAGATAAAAGATACTAAAATAATAGAAGAATGGTCGCAAAAATTTTTTTCAAACGAAGTTTTAAGAAAGCAACAAGAAGAGGCAAAAAGAAAATTATTAGATGTATGCGATAAAAAGGGTCTTGTATATGATGAGAATAAAATAGAGAAAAATATTCCTTTAACTGATTACATAACAATATATATATATAAAGAATTGATGAGACATGAAGAAAATTATGAAATACTTGGAGAGTTTACAGAGTCACTAAATGTTTTTATAAGAAAAGGATTGATGAATCCGGATAGTGAATATTATACTGGTTCAGATAATGTCCCAAAGCCACAATATAAAGATGTTATAGACGTAATACATAAAGCAGGAGGATTAGCTTTTCTAGCACATCCATTTGAATATAGGTTTGATAATACAATAGATTTTATAGATGAACTCCGAAAAGAAAAAGAACTAAATGGAATCGAGTGCTTTCATCCATCCGCTAATGAAAATGAAATGTTAAGTTTAATTGAATATGCGAAAAAGAATAATTTATATATTAGTGGTGGAAGCGACTATCATGGGAAGAAAAAACCAGATGTAGAAATAGGAACTGGTAAAGGAAACTTAAATATACCTAAAGAAATAATAGAAGAATGGGTTAATTTGTAGAAATGATATATATAAATTAAAAAAGAAACTCTGTATAGTAGTAATACAAAGTTTCTTTTTTTAAAAGTTTATAAATAGTAAAGAATGTTTAAAAACATAATTCATTTTAATCTATTTCACATTATACAAAATCATAATATGTAGAGCCTTGATAATACTTTACATTTTTTTTAATTCAATACCATATTTTATACCTAGAGAATATAACAAAGCGTTTGTATAAGATTCTAATTCGCCTTGAATAAGAGATAACTTTCTAAATGTTTCTCGATCCTCTTCTGATAATTTTTCAAAAAGAACATCTGTAAGTTTTAACATTTCATCCTCTAATTTTTTAAATTCTTCTAATTGCTCTAAAGAATGATAATGTGCATTTAAAACATCAGAAACTTCAAAAAGATGATTCTCTGAGAATAAAATTTTATCATTATTCATTTACACATTCCTCCTTTCTGTAATTTTTGTTAATTTGTTTAATAAAATATTCTATAATAAATTCTTGAGTTTGTTTTGCATATTTTATATGTTCTTTACTAACTTCTTTATTAAAACTTGTAAATATTAGAGTTCCGTGTATATGATCGTCAAACCATATTGGAAAAATAATTTCTGAATTCCAATTAATATTCAAAGAAGTATCTTCAAATATTGGTATAATTTTACTTTTTTCGTTGATAATAATAAAAGATTCTGAACAATTAGAAATTTCCATATCTAATATTATTCGTAGAAGTTGCTTACTAATTGCATTATCAAACTTCATAAAATCCTTATCACAAACACATTTTACGTTATCTAAATCAGTAATATAAACACAAGATTTGCTAATTAAATGATGCTACAGGTGAAATTTTAGCTGGATGGTTTATGCCTAATGAATGTCTAGAAGGTTATTGTTATATGCTTAAAATTTTAGTTCAAAAATATGGTATATCTGAAAATATATATTCTGATAAGCATACAATATTTAAGAGCCCTGTAGACGAGAATTTGACTCGATTTGGGCGTATGTGTGAAGAATTTGGTATTAATATGATTTTTGAAGAAACAGCAGAAGCTAAAGGAAAAGTAGAAAAGAAAAATGATACTATTCAAGAAAGATTAATAAATGATATTAAACGTTATCAAATCAAAACCTACACTGAGCTTAACAAATTCTTTAATGAAAAATATAGTGATTACTTAAATCATAAATTTTCATATCCGCCCAAAGAAAATGAACCTGCTTTTGAACCAATAGATAGTAATTTTGACTTTAGTAATATTCTTTGTATTAAAGAAAAAAGGAAAATTTTAGATGGCTGTGTTTTTTCATATTCTAATAATTATTACCAATTGTTTGATGAAAATGGTGTAATAATTAAAATTTTCAAAGGTACTGATATAACTGTAATGGAAGATATATTTGACCATACAATTAGAGCAGAATATCGAAAAAAAGTTTATTCTACTAGGAAAATCGCAGGACATAGACAAGACACAGTAAAAAGGCAACAAAAAATTCAAAATCAAAAAGAACTTGATGAATACTTGAATTTACAAAATCGAAATAGCTAAGTTATATGTTGTCAATGAAAGAAACGTATAAAACGACATACTCCTTGGTTCAGCTTCTTTATGCCGTTTCTGTAATTGTACAACATGATGCAAATTTATAATTTTGTAAAGGTGGTTAATCACATAATTTGTGATAAGCACTTTAGTTACTTTATAAATTGTAAACCGGACATTTCTGAAAGTCTTTAACAGATGTGAATGAAATTTTTCTAATTTACAAATTAAAATAAACCGTTACACCTTTATAGTATTGTTTATTATCATAATTAGAATTAAATTCAAAGTCTATACGGTATATGCCAGGCTCTAATTCACCATATTTTTTACTCCAATCTAATGCTTCTTCATGAGTACTTGGAATACTTGAATCCATATGAGTTTTTGTAATAGTACTAGATTCTGGTAAAGTATCTAATTCCATCCATCTAGAATTTTCAGTAGCTTTTGTAAAAATAGTGTATTCATCAAATATTTTATTATCAGCAAGAAAATTATCGCTTTTCATAATAAAAGTAGCACCTGTAGATGTTAATGTACCTTCTTTAATTGAAATATTTACATTATTCCAATTTTGATTAGTAATAGCTGAATAGATAATCCATGCAAGCTGACAAATTATTATTAAAATCAATATTACAATTAAAATTTTACTTTTCTTCATACAAAATTCATTCCTTTCTTTGTTGAATTAAATTTATTATTGTAAAGTAAATTCTACAGGTATTATTACTTTAGTATCTATACCTTTATTTTGAGAGTTAAATATAAGGTCTATGCGATATGTTCCAGAATCTAATTCGCCATATGTATCTTCCCAACTTAAAAATTCTTCATAAGTATATAAGATTTTAGGTTCTGAAAATGTTGGAGTAAGATTGTCAATACGATTTGTTGCTAATTCTGGTACTTGGATCCAATTATTTCCATCGTTTTTATAAATATTGTAATCGTCAATTAAATAATCAGTAGCAATTAAATTTTTATTTTCTATTATAAAAGTAGCTCCTGTATAAGTTAAAGTATTATCTTTTATAGAAATATTAACTTTATTCCAATTAGGATTTGTTAATTGTAAGTGAATAATCCATACAGAAAGTAAAATTATTATTAAAATTAATGCTATAATTAAAATTATATTTTTTTTCATATACATCACCTTAGAAGGATTATAGCATATAAAAAAAGACTTTGCAAATATCTATAAAATTGTTTACAAAAAAGTTAAGTAATGGTATAATAGTTGTGGCAAAAAAATAAATAGAAAAAGGAGAGTAGTTATGAAAAAAATAGGAAATATTTTGTGGGGAATTGTGTTAATTGTAATAGGCTTGATAATAGGAGGAAATGCACTAGGTATTACAAATATTAACATATTTTTTGATGGCTGGTGGACATTGATTATAATAATTCCATGTTTTATAGGATTATTTAAAGAAAGAGAAAAAACAGGAAATATTATTGGACTATTAATAGGAATTGTTTTACTTTTAATGTGCCAAGACGTTTTAGATTTTGATTTAGTATGGAAATTATTACTGCCTGCTATTTTAGTTGCGATAGGTATTTCAATGATTTTTAAAGATGTAATTGGTGGAAAAGTAAATAAAGAAATTAAAAAATTAGATGAAAAAAGAAATGGAGAAAATCAATATTGCGCAACATTTTCTGAACAAAATGTTAATTTCAACGGTGAAAATTTCAAAGGAGCTGATTTAACAGCAGTATTTGGTGGAGTTAAATGTGATTTAAGAAATGCAATTATAGATTCAGATGTTGTTATTAATGCAAGTAGCATCTTTGGTGGTATTGATATATATGTACCTTCTAATGTAAAAGTAAAAGTAAAATCTAATTCAATTTTTGGAGGAGTTTCTAATAAGGCATATAATCAACCGGAAGAAAATAGCAAAACTATTTATATAAATGGAAAAGCTTTATTTGGAGGTGTTGAAATAAAATGACAACTGCTCAAAAAATAATAAAATATTTTGCTATAGCATTTGCTATATTTTTAATAATAAGCATAATATCATTAATTCTATTTGGAGTTTATGCATTATCAGGTGTTTTAGGTTTAAAAGATAATAGTAAAATAGATATAAGTGGTAATATGCAAACTGTGGATTTTGGAAGTGTAACTAGTGGCGACAATAATTCAGGAAATAGTATAAATAATTCAGAACAAACAGTAAATATAGCAGATATAACATCATTAGATATAGAAGTTAAGTATACAAATTTGATTATTAGAAATGGAGATACTTTCCGTTACGAAACAAATAATGATAATATTGTATATAGACAAAGCAATAATAACACCTTAAAAATAGAAGAAAAGCATAGTTGGACTTTAGGTAATACTCAAAGTGATTTAGTAATTTATATACCTGAAAATTTTAACTTAAATAAAATAAATATAGAAGCAGGTGCAGGAAAAGTAGAAATAGAAAACTTAAATGCAGAATCTCTAGACCTAGAATTAGGTGCCGGAGAAGCAAGTATATCTAATTTAAATGTGACTAGTCGTTGTAAATTAGAAGGTGGAGCCGGAAGGTTAAATGTTTTAAATGGCAATTTAAACAATTTAGATTTAGATATGGGAATGGGTGAAGTTAATATAAATGCATTAATTACAGGAAATAGTGATATAGACGCAGGAATAGGTACTTTAAATTTAAACTTGCAAGGTTCTAAAGCAGATTATAGAATTAGATTAGATAAAGGTATAGGCAATATTAGAATAAATGGAGAAAACATTTCAAACGGTTCTACATACGGAGAAGGTGCAAACCTTATTAAGATAGATGATGGAATTGGAAATATTAATATCACTGTAAATGAATAATATAAGAAAGGGTAATTAAAATGAGTTTAGTATTAAAAAATGTATCAAAAACTTATGTAGGAAAAAAAGTTGTAGATAATATTTCATTTAGTTTAACAAAACCAGGTGTATACGGTTTACTAGGAACTAATGGAGCAGGTAAAACAACAACTATAAGAATGTTGTTAGGAATTATTAAAAAAGATAGTGGAGAAATTACTTGGAAAGGAAAAGCAGTAGACAGAGAACACGTAAATTTTGGATATTTACCAGAAGAAAGAGGGGTATATCCAAAAACTAAAATATTTGACCAATTAATGTATTTTGCAGAATTAAAAGGTATGAAAAAAGATAAAGCTGCAGAATCAATAAATAAATGGGCAAAAGAATTAAAAGTAGAAGAATATCTACAAATGCCAGCTGAAAAGCTTTCAAAAGGTAATCAACAAAAAATACAATTTATGACATCTATAATACATGATCCAGAATTAATAGTATTAGACGAACCATTTAGCGGTTTAGATCCAGTAAATTCAGAGATTATAAAAAATATTATTATAGATTTAGTAAGAAACGGAAAATATATTATAATGTCTTCACATCAAATGGCTTCTATAGAGGAATTTTGTAGTGAAATTTCAATATTGAATAAGGGTAAAACTGTACTACAAGGAAATTTAAAGGAAATAAAAGAAACATATCCTGCAAATAGAGTAGAAGTAAATGTAAATCAAGATATTACAACGTATATTAAAGCCTTAGAATTAGAAGTAGAAAACGAAACTAATAATAATTATGTTATAAAAATATCAGAAGAAGAAAAAGCACATAAATTATTAAATAATTTAATTAAAGATGGAATTCAAGTTGATAAATTTGAGATTAAAAAGCCAACTTTAAATGATATTTTTATAGAAAGAGTAGGTGAAGAATAATGAGAAATTTATTAACTGTAATAAAATTCACTATGAAAGATATGGCAAAAAGAAAATCTTTTATAGTTTCAACAATAATTATTTTAGTATTAATAGTAATAGGATTTAATGTACCTAATATAATGAAAAGTATAAGCGGAGAAGATACTGAAGCAATATTATTAATTGTAGATAATGATAATGTATTTGAAGGTAATTTAGAAACATTAAAACAAGCAGACTTAGGATATGAAGTAGAAACTAGCAATAATTTAACATATGACGAAGTAAAAGTAAAAATAGAAAGTAAAGAAGTATCAGAAGCAATAATGATAGAAAAACAAGACGAGAATGTAAAAATAAGATACATAGTAGAAAATGCTACAATGATGGCACAAGTACCAGATAACATAGTTAATATGTTAAGCACATTATATTCAAATATGCAAATAAGTAAATTAGGCTTAACAGAAGCACAATTACAAACAATTACACCTAATTTTGAATTTTCATTAGAACAAACAGAAGAACAACAAGCTAGCGGAAATATATTAGTAATGATGTTAATGTCTATAGTACTATTTTATGCAATATATTTCTGTGCGTACCAAGTATCAAGCTCAATAACAACAGAAAAAACATCAAAAATAATGGAAACATTAGTAACATCAACAAGCCCTAGAACAATAGTATTAGGAAAAACAATAGGAATTGGAATAGTAGGCTTAATACAACTGATATTAATTGTTGGAACAGCTTTAATAAGTGCAAAAGCATTCTTAGATCCAGAGTTACTAGAATCAGCATTAGATATGTCTAATATAACTCCATATTTAGGAATAATAACAATAGTGTACTTCATATTAGGATACTTTGCATACGCTTTATTATATGCATTAACAGGTTCAACAGTAAGCAAACCAGAAGATATACAATCAGCTAACACACCTGTAGCAATAGTAGCAGTAATAGGATTTTATTTAGCATACTTTACAATGATGAATCCAACAAGCGAATTAAATGTATTTGCCTCATTATTCCCAGTATCATCACCATTCTGTATGCCATTTAGAATAATGATGGGATTAGCAAGTGGAACAGATGTAGCAATATCTATAGCAATTTTAGTAGTTACAATATTAGTAATAGCAAAAGTTGCAATAAAAATATATTCAAATGCAATATTAAATTATGGTACGAAAATGAGCTTTAAAGATATTGTAAATATGTATAAGAATAAGTAGAAGCGCAAGAAATAAAACTATTTACAAAAATGAATAAAAATGATATAATTAAAATACAATATAAGTAGTTATTTGAAGTAGAGATTGTGCTTCTACGCACCTATAAAAATAGGTCAAAAGAAATGTTGGAGAGGGCACACCAACCAAATAACAATATAAATAAGAGTCGTGGAAACACGGCTCTTTCAGTTTTTAAAGTTTTACAAAATTTATTGACAAATTTCTACATAAAGTATAAAATAATATAAATCGTATTAAAGAATGGAGAGAGTATATGAAAAACATATTTAAAATTTTAATTGTAGTAGTAATAATAATAGCAATAGCTGTATTTATATATTTTATGCTTAATAAAAACTCATCTACGGTAGAACCTATAGAATATAATTATTATAAATATTATAGTAATGAAAAATTTGGTGTAATAGATAAATCAGGAAATGTATTAATAGAAGCAAATTATCAAGATATAATTATACCTAATCCAACATACCCAATATTTTTCTTATTAGAAAATAGCGAGATAAAAAGTGTTGTAAATGATAAAAATGAGCAAATTTTTACAGAATTAGAAAAAGTATCTCCAATTCCTGTAACAGGGTTAATAGGTGATATTCCATATGAAAAACATGTATTAATATATGAAGAAAATGGTAAACAAGGCTTATTAAATTTAGAAGGTAAAAAATTAACAAAAGCAAATTTTGATAGTATAGAAAGTTTGCCATATAAAGAAGGAGAGCTATTATGCAAAAATTCTGAAAATGTATTCGTATTACAACAAAATGGAAAAGAGAAAATTAAGTTAGATAGTGGAATTGAAATAGTTGCAGATGGATATTATTTAGAAAATAATTTTGAAAAGACTGGCTATATTATTTCTGATGAAACAAGTAATGGAATGATGTATGGCTATATAAATTATAATGGTAAACAAATATTAGATTTAGAATTTGATAAAATAGAGCGTGTTTTAAATGATAAAGATTATTTAATAGTTATGAAAAATGGTCAATATGGGTTGTATCAAAATGATAATGTTATTATAAATTGTAATTATCAAGATATGAAATATGAAGATTCTATAAATATGTATTTTGTAAGGAGAGGTAATTCTTATGGTGTTTTAAATGAAAATGGTGATATAATTGTACCTGTAGAATATCAAAATGTTGAGAACAAAGGAATATTTATAGAAGCTGTAAATAATGATAACCAAATAGAACATTTTAATTTAAATGGAGAAAAAACGAATCAATTTGATAATTATAATTCAATAACAAAGTCAAAATATGATAATACATATATAGGAATATTAAATGATTATTCTTATCAGTTATTAGATAGTAATTATAATGCATTAACGAATGAAAAGTATGAATATATGGAAAATATACTTTCAGATATATATATTGTAAGAGATATGAACGGTAAATATGGTGTGATAAATAATAGTAATCAAAAACTTATTAATAATAATTACGATGTAATACAATTAATAAATAATACAGAAATTATACAAGCTATGGATGTAACAACTAATATGATAAGCTTATTTAATAAATCAGGAGAAAAACTTTTAGAGGAAGAAGATTTACTTGTAATTTTAAGTGATAATTATATAAAAGTATTTTGTAATGAAGGTGCTAAATATTATACTTTAGATGGAAGAGAAACTTCAAATACAGAGATTTATAGTAATAATAATATCATAGGATTTTATGAAAATGGTAAATGGGGATTTAAAGATAAGAGTGGTAATATTGTTATAGAAGCACAATATGATAGAATTGCAGAAATAAATGGAAATGGATATGGTGGTATAAAATTAAATGATTTATGGGGAATAATAGACAGAGATGGTAATATTATAGTAGAACCTAAATTTTATATTGATGATAATATATCAGACCCAGAGTTTTTAAATAGATTTTATAAAAATTATTATGCAAGCGAAGGAGCTTTTTATGTAGAATAACTTATTATAAATTTGGTATATAGCTATTTTAATAAAAGCGAATGTGCAGTAAAAAAATATTAGAAACTCTTGAAAATATTTACGGAAAGAGTTCAAGTTTACCTTGGAAGGGTGCCGTAAATATTGATTAGGGTTTCTATATTTTTTTACAAGCCGAGCAATTTTATTAAAATAGCTATATACCAAATTATTAAAGAATTATCATATAAAAAAGAAAGGATTAACATTATGGAATATAAAACAATTAAAGAAAGAGGTACTGCAGAAATTGTAGAGAAGAAATCGAAATTTATTGCAAATATATTTTATATAGAGAGTAAAGAAGAAGCTGAGCAAATTATTCTAAATATAAAAAAAGAGTATTACGATGCAAGACATAATTGTTTTGCATATTCTTTTTATGATGAAAAAAGTATGCAAATATATTCAAGGTCAAGTGATGATGGCGAACCTTCTGGAACTGCAGGCATGCCTATCCTTTCTGTTATAAATGGTAATAATTTAGTTAATGTTTTAATTATTGTAACAAGATATTTTGGCGGTATACTATTAGGAACGGGAGGCTTAGTTAGAGCTTATAAAGAAGCGGCAGAAAAAGTTGTATTAAATTCTAAAATGTATAAAATAGTAGAAGGATATGAAGTAAAAATACAAATAGATTATAGTAATTGGGATAAATTTAATTATTATTGTAAGAATAATGGGATTAATATAATTAAAACTGAATATTTTGAAAAAATAGAATGTATTTTTGAAATTTCTAAAGAGGATTTTGAAAAAGGTAATCTGTTTTTTAGACAAAACGACATAGTTCGACAAAAGCTGATAACAAGCGACTTTTAAAAAGTTTAAAAAAAGTAAAAACTTCAAAAAAATATAAAAAAACTATTGCAAAATTTTAAAAATCTAAATATAATTTGAAACAAGAAATAAACAGAAAGTTTAAAATTATATTTAGGAGGAAAAATTATGGATGAAAAAATTTCAGTATTAGTTGCAGATGATAATTTAGAATTTGCAAATACATTAACAAATTATTTAGGAAAAGATGAAGATATGGAGGTAGTAGGTGTAGCAAAAGATGGTTTAGAAGCGGTAGACCAAATAAAACAAAAAAAGCCAGACGTAGTTATATTAGACGTTATAATGCCACATTTGGATGGTTTAGGAGTATTAGAAAAAATATCTACAGAAAATTTAGAAAAAAGGCCATCATGTATAATGCTTTCAGCAGTAGGACAAGAAAAAATAACACAAAAGGCTATAAATTTAGGTGCAGAATATTATGTTGTAAAGCCATTTGAAATAGACGTATTAATAAAAAGAATAAAAGAATTAAAATATTATCAACCTATTGTAAGAGAAAGAAGTACATATGCAGTAAGAGAAGAAAGAACAGATTATATTGCAATAGATCCAAGAAAGAAGAAAAGTGAATGTAATTTGGAAGCATTAGTTACAAACATAATCCATGAATTAGGAGTACCTGCACATATAAAGGGATACCAATACTTAAGAGAAGCAATAATGATGGTAGTAAATGATATAGACCTCATAAATGAAATAACTAAACAATTATATCCAGAAATAGCAGCAAAATATGGAACAACACCATCAAGGGTAGAACGTGCAATTCGCCACGCTATAGAAGTATCATGGTCAAGAGGACGTTTAGAAACAACAAATGGTATATTTGGTTACACAGTATCAGCTGCAAAAGGAAAGCCTACAAATTCAGAATTTATTGCAATGGTGGCAGATAAACTTCGTATAGAAATGAAAAGTGCGTAATATCAGTAATGTCAATTATTATAGAATATGGCTAAGGCTATAAACTATACGAAAATAGTTATAGAATAAGTGAAAAATCAGCAATGAATGCAATAAATCATTTTTTTATAATCCAATAAACTAAAAAATTTATTGCTTAAAAACCTCGTGTATTTGTAAAGAATATGGGAGGTTTTTTATTATGGAAAAAATTGATTATGAGATAGATGATTTTATTAGTTATTGTGATTATAAAAATTTATCAAATTTGAACAAAGAGCAGAAGATGTACACAGAGAAATTACACAAGACAAAAAATATAAAAAGCAAATGAAAAGAGTTGCATATATAAAAGATAACATAATCAAACAATTAGTATTTTTTTGTGAAATTTTAGTTTGTTCGCTTGATTTTTGCAAACAAATGTTGTATAGTATTAAACATAGGAAATGAGAATAAGCAGATGTGGTTTGCCTCCAACAAGGAGGTGAGGCTTATGGTAGAAATACAAACATTAATTGCAACAATATACATATTATATTATTCATTAATTGGAGTAACTATCATAGCTCTTACTTCGATAATAGCACTTGTAATACTACTTTGTAGGAGCAAATAAACCAAAAAATAGACACATCTGTAAACTCTCCAAAGTTTGATGTGTCTAAAACATTATTCCGAGGTTGACCACGTTTGTGGTTTCTCCATTTTCTATAATTATTATACACAGGTTAAACAGATTTGTCAAATGATTTTTTGTACCAACTTATCCTTCCACAATTTATACCTCTTCCAAAATATGACAAAATATGATAAACTATATAAGAAAACAAGAGGTGAAAAATGGAAAGTAATACATTAGACGTAATAAAAAGTTTATTAACAAATGATTTGGGTATAGTTATTATAGCAGTTATGTCAGCATTAAATATAATTATATTATCTTTTAGTGAAATTAATAAACAAAATCAAGATACTAAAATAAAAGAAAACTCGGATTGGAAACGAAAAAGTAATACAATAGTAGCATTAATTTTTGTTATATTATTAATTATTATTCTTATTAAGTTGTTAAAAATAAAATCTATAACATTAATTATTGTAATAGTTGTTCTTTATATGTATTTTGTCGCAACCATTATTTATTCTACTACTGTGATAAAAGCAGTGTCTGATTGCAATTACACAGTTCGAACAAAGAAACAAAAAGAGGCAATTCAATATTTTTCTTTATTTATATGTATGCTATTTATGGAAGGAAGAGAATTGTTAAGAAATGTAACGGATTTTTTATTTAATGTAGATATGATAGGAGAGTTATTGGCAATAATATTATTAACAGTTAAGATAATATTTGTGGTATTTTTTGCAGTAATTAATGTATTCTATTTAATTGAAAATATAATTTTTATTGTTAAATATATATCATCTAAAGTTAGTAAAAGGGAAAAGAGGTTTTCAATAAAAGGTGTGGTAAATTTTATAGTTGATAATGAACCAGATATTTTTTATAACTTCTATTTAACAGAAAGAATTTTGAAGTATATAAAAAATAAACCGAAAAGATATAATATACTTAAATGTATATATATTTTGGATTTATTTATATGCGTAATATATATAATGCGAGGGTTATTATATGATGTAGTTAAAAGTATAATATTTATGACATATCAATTAGGAATATATGTATTAAAGTTTTTTAAAATTATAAAAAATAAAACTCAAAAATATTTTATATTCAAATGGTTTAAAATAACTATTATAATATCTATTATGATAATGTATATTATAATACAAAATATAGAGGGAATTTCTGATGTTACAATTAATTCATTTGAGTTTATAGGAACAGCACTAATAATTCCATTAGTGCTAGAACAAATAATGGAATTAAAAAAAAATAAAATTTAAAAATAATATACAAAATGCAGAAGTGAGACTTTTCAAGATTTTTCTATTGAAATTTCACGAAAAATCTCTTAAAATCACACCAATAAACATTTTTAAATAAAACCAATAAATATTTATTGTAATGGAAAAATTTATTGCCTTGAGGGCCTTAGACAAAATTCAAAAAGTTTGTTTTAAAAAATTATTATTAAAATATATTAATTGAAGTTATTTAATTAATATATTTTTTCTTTTTTACAATTATAAGAAAAAACGGAGAAATAGAGTTACAATTCAGCAGGCATTTAAATAGAAGCTTGATATATAGCTATTTGCAAGTTAAAACCCGGATTGTTATGCCCCAGCTATGTTTTGACTAAAAATAGCTATATATCAAGCTTTTAGTAAGTATATCCTGAATTGTAACGAAATAGAAAGAAAAGTTAAGTCTAAAACTTGATATTTTCAGTATTATATAGTAAAATATAGTAGAATTATAACTGCAAGATTAAGAATGGAGAGGTGGATATAATTAATGGAAAAAAATACAAGACCGGTTCCAATAGGAATAGATAATTTTAAAAAAGTCATCGAAGGTGGATATTGTTATGTAGATAAAACAGATTTAATAGAAGATATTTTAACAAGAGGAGCATTAGTAAATTTGTTTCCACGCCCACGTAGGTTTGGAAAAACATTAACAATAAGTATGTTAGAAAATTATTTTAATATAAAGAAAAAGGAAGAAAATATAAATTTATTTAATGGACTAAAAATAAAAGAGTCATCAGAAAAAGTAAAAGAACAACAAGGAAAATATCCAGTAATAAGTTTAAATTTGAAAAGTGTAAAAGCTAATAATTGGGAAGATGAGTATAATCTGTTAAAAAATTTAATGTCTCAGTTGTATTATGATTATATAGAAGTATTAGAATGTTTAAATAAAACCGAAAAGCAAGAGTATAATGAAATACTTTTAAAACAAGCTAAAAATGATGTATATCAGTTATCATTAAAAAACTTATCAAAATATTTATATAGATATTACAAACAGCCAGTAGTAATATTAATAGACGAATACGATGCACCAATAGAAACAGGATTTATAAATGGCTTTTATGATGATGTGATAAACTTTATGCGTAACTTTTTTGGAGAGGCATTAAAAAGTAATGATTATCTAAAATTATCATGTATGACAGGAATATTACGCGTATCAAAAGAGAGTATATTTAGTGGATTAAATAATCCTAAGATCTATTCT